>NZ_JBEXLP010000099.1:0-25818 GCF_040610035.1 Streptomyces sp. NPDC004542 | reverse complement strand
TTGTATCCATGTGGTAGCCGAGAGTAGTCACGCGAGGTCATCCTCGTCCTGTGAACGACTACTTTCCCCCGTCCTGGTGGGTCTGGGCTCCCGCCCGGCCCAGTACCGCATGAGCCTCACCGTCGGGGAGCACTCGGCACGGCACATCCGCCGGATCGTCCGGTCGTGCCTGGACGAATGGGAGTTGGCCGAGCTGACGGAGGCGGTGCAGCTGGCCGTGACCGAGCTGGTCGCCAACGTCGTACGGCATGTCCCGGACCGCCGCTGCGCGCTGGTGCTGCTGCGGCAGGCGGCGGGCGTGCGGGTGGAGGTGACGGACGGGTGCCCGCGACTGCCCTGCGTCCCGGACGAGTTGACGCCGGACGCGGAAGGCGGGCGGGGGCTGCTGCTGCTCGACGCCGTGGTGGGGAAGTGGGGGGTGGAGCCCGTGACCGGGGGCGGGAAGACGGTCTGGTTCGAGTGCGGCGCCGACCGCGTGTGACCTGCTGTCCTGTGACTGCTGGGAAAGATTGGCGGTTTGCTGGTCTGTTGCTGTCCTTTGCCGGCCGTGCTCTGGAGGGCGAGTTCCTAGGGTCGGGTGCGTCCCCCGGTGATCCGGTCTCACGGACCACCGGAACCCGAGTGTTCTGGAGACGCCTGATGCGTGCTTTTCCCCGTCGTGCCCTGCTCGCCGCCCCCGCCGCCGTGCTGATGTTCTCCCTGGTGGCCTGTGGGGGAGGGTCCGACTCCGGCTCCGGCGACTCGAAGGCCGCGGACACCCAGCAGTCGGCTCAGAGTGCCGGGGGCGTCCAGGCGACGGGGGAGGACGAGGCCGGTGAGGAGAAGGAGACGCCGCTGACCGGTGAGGTCAAGCAGAAGGCGGAGGCGGCGGCGCTGGCCCAGTACCCGGGCACGGTGGTGAAGTCCGAGGAGGACAGGGAGAAGCCCGGCATGCTCGCCGTGGAGGTCAAGAAGGCGGACGGCACGTCGGTCGAGGTCTACCTGGACAAGAGCTACAAGGTGACCGGCACCAAGCAGGAGGGCACCGAGGAGGACGAGGGCTGACGTTCCTTCCCCGCTCTGTGATGAACGCTCCGGCTCCGGCCGCACGGTTGTGCGAGCCTGTCGCCATGCGGCTGCTGTTGATAGAAGACGACGACCGGATCGCCGGGCCCCTTACCGAAGGGCTCGGCCGGTACGGGTTCACGGTCGACCGGGCGCGTACCGGTGCCGCCGGCCTCGCGGACCGTGTGGCGGCTCCGGATCTGGTCCTGCTCGATCTCGGGCTGCCGGACATGGACGGCCTGGACGTCTGCCGCACGCTGCGCGCCCGGTCCGGGATCCCCATCATCATGATCACCGCCCGGGGGGAGGAAGCCGACCGGGTCGTGGGACTGGAGCTGGGCGCGGACGACTACCTCGCCAAGCCGTTCGGCGTGCGGGAGCTGGTCGCCCGCATCCGGGCGGTCACCCGCCGCACCGGTGCGCTGCAAGCGGTGCCGCAGGCAGCGCACGGGCCTGCGGCCGGGGGGACGCCGGTATCCGCGTCGGCAGCCGTGGCGCAGCGGCTGGGTCCGCTGGAGATCGACCGCCGCACCCGGCAGGTGCGCGTGGAGGGTTGCGAAATCCAGTTGTCCCCGCGGGAGTTCGACCTGCTCGCCCACCTCGCGGAGGATCCCGGGGCCGTGCGTTCCCGCCAGCAGATCATGGACACGGTGTGGGACCCGCACTTCTTCGGCCCCACCAAGACCCTCGACGCACACGTCGCGGCGCTGCGCCGCAAGCTGGGCGATCCCGCCTGGATCATCACGGCGCGTGGTGTGGGCTTCCGGCTCACCGTGCCGGGCGAGGCGGGGCCGGCCGAGGGAGCGTCGTGACCCGGCGCCTGGTGTTCAGCTACCTCGCGCTGGCCCTGCTGGTGCTGCTGGTGCTGGAGATCCCGCTCGGCTACCTGTACGCCCGGGGGGAGGAATCCCGCTTCTCCCAGGGCGTCGAACGCGACGCCTCGATGCTCGCCGAGGTCGCCGAGGAGAACATCGAGAAGGGCAACCTCAGGGCCCTGCCCGAACTGGCCGGGGAGTACGTCGAGGACAACGCCGGCGCCCGTGTCGTGGTCGTCGACCGCACGGGCCGGGTCCTCACCGACTCCGCCGGTTCCGTCACCACGGGTACCTCGCTGGCGGCCGAGCCGGACATCGCCACCGCCCTGCGGAACCGGGCCACCGTCGCCACCCGTACGGGCGCCGACGGCGCCGATGTGCTCGCGGTGACGATGCCCGGCTCTTCCGGCACCACCGTCCGCGGTGCGCTGCGGGTGACCTGTCCGATGACCATGGTCACCGACCGGGAGCACCGTATCTGGGCGGTTCTCGCCGTGGCCGGCGCCGGCATCCTGGCTGCCGTGGCGCTGGTGGCGTTCGCCCTGGCCCGCTGGATCACCCGGCCCCTGCGCACGCTGGAACGCGCCACCACCCAGCTCGCCGAAGGCCGCCTGGACAACCCGCCCGACGCCGGCAGCGGACCTCCCGAACTGCGCCGTCTGGCTGCCGCGTTCACCCATACCGCCGCGCGCCTGCAACACCTGCTCCAGGCCCAGCAGGGCTTCGCCTCCGAGGCGTCCCACCAGCTCAAGACCCCGCTGACCGCGCTGCGGCTGCGGCTGGAGAACTTCGAGCCCTATCTCGACCCACGCGCCCATCCGAGCCTGGACGAGACGATCGGAGAGGTCGAACGTCTCAGCCGCATGGTCCACGGCCTGCTCGCCCTGGCCCGTCTGGAGAACGCCGCGACCACCCCCGAACCCGTGGACGCGGACGGCGTCCTCGCCGAGCGGGCGGCCATGTGGGCGCCCCTCGCCGCCGAGCAACAGGTCACCATCACGCTCACCGGACCGGCGGTCGGCCGGGTGTGGGCGATCCCGGGGGCGGTGGAGCAGATCATCGACAACCTGGTCGCCAACGCGCTGCGCTTCTCCCCGCCGGGCACGAGCATCACCCTGGCCCGTGCTCCTGCGGCCGATCTGCACGTCATCGACCAGGGCCCCGGCATGCCGCAGTCCGACCGGGAGCGGGCCTTCGACCGCTTCTGGCGTGCGGCCGACTCCCCTCACGACGGCACCGGCCTGGGCCTGCCGATCGTCCGCCACCTCGTGCGGGCCTCCGGCGGAGACATCACCCTGCACGCGGCACCGGGCGGCGGCCTGGACGCCCACGTCCGCCTGTGCCCCGCGGACCGGGCCGGCCCTTTCCGGACGGCCGCCGTCCCGGCACGCCCTGCTCGCCGTTCAGCTCAGCACGCCGAGCGCGCTCGGCAAGCGGTCAGCCGGGAGTGATGGAGCTTCACTGGAGGCTGGACCGGTGCTCGTGGGTGGGGTCGGCCCGGCAGACGAAGACGTCGAGGTGACCTCCGCGGCCGACCAGCACCTGGGTGGGAGTGTTGGCGCCGTCAGTGCCGACGGTCAGTCTCCTGCGTAGGCGTACACCAACGTGACGTCCGTTTCCTGCCAGCGAACGCACGTGCGTCGGGCCAGCATGGGCACATGACCAGGTACACCGTGCTCCCCGTTGACACCGTCGCCCTCAAGGAATTGCGGGTTGCCGATGACGCGGGCCGTCCCTGCGCCCCGTACATCGCGACCCGCGACGACGTGGGTTCCCCGCTGCGCTGCTGCCTGCGCCCCCTCACACTCGGCGAGCGGATTGCCCTTGTTTCGTACGCCCCGTTGCGTCGTTGGGCCGCTGCGAAGGGTGCAGATCCGGGCGCGTACGACGAACAGGGCCCCGTCTTCATCCACGCCGATGACTGCGGTGGGTTCACCCCCGGTGAGAACTACCCCTTCACCCGGCCGGGCGCCCTGCGTACCGTGCGCCGCTATGACGCCCGGGGCCATATCGCAGGTGGCCGCCTTCTGGAGATTCCGGCCGACGCCACGGCCGGCTTCGATGCGGCCTTCGACGATGCGTTCAACGACCCGGACGTGGTGCTCGTGCACGTCAGGGCGCTGGAATACGGATGCTTCCACTTCGAGGTGCGACGACTGTCCGCTGAGGAGCAGTAGCCGCAGTAGCCGCGGAGCTGCCTGAAGGATCGATTTCGAGGGACCGGCTGCCCGTGGGGGACGAGGGGGCCCAAGGTTCGGTTGTGACGCCGGGCTTGGGCTCCCTCGCCGCCGCCGTCGGCCAGGCGCAGGTGGGCCGTGCGGCCGCCGAGGGGTGGTGTCCGGGCGTACGCGCGCACCCCCGCCGACGTGGGCGGGGGTGCGCGCGTGTGCTGGACCGGAAGGGCTCAGTACCAGCCGTTGGCCTGCCAGAACTTCCAGGCGGCGGCGGGGCTGCCGTAGCGGGACTTCATGTAGTCCAGGCCCCACTTGATCTGGGTGGCGGGGTTGGTCTTCCAGTCGGCGCCGGCCGAGGCCATCTTCGAGGCCGGCAGGGCCTGGACCAGGCCGTAGGCGCCGGAGGAGGAGTTGGTCGCGGCCACGTTCCAGCCGCTCTCCCGCTTCACGATGTTGTTGAACGCGTCGTACTGCGCGGCGTCCGGGATCATCTTGTGCGCGATCGACTGGGCCTGGGCGGGTGCGACGGTGGTCGCGGCGTGGGCCGGGGCCGAGGTCAGGACCAGGCCGGCGGTGGCGGCGGCCACGGTGGCGGCGGTGAGGGCCTTCTTCGGGGAAGCGATGCGACGGATGAAGGAGACGGACACGGAGAACCTCTTCGCGACGGGGACAGGGAGCGCCGGACGCGTTCCGGAACCACGCGGTGCGGGGCTGTGCGGTGCGTACGTCGGCGCCGCGACCCGTGGGGTGCGTCGGCGCCTGGCGACCGCTCCAGAGAAACAGGCCCGAAACGTGTCCGCAATGCCCCCCTTTACTAGTTGCGGCCGGATCCAGGAGGTAAGTCCGAGGTGTGAGCTGGGTCGCACGGCGCAGGTCGGGAGGGGTGCGGCTGCGGACATATCGGGCACATGTCGCTACGGTGTGGCGTCGTAGGTGACCTGCGTCATGTGGGGTGCTTCACGATCGGGCCGACGCACGGTGGGCGAGGGGTCGCCGAGCGTCACCGGGAGGACGTGTCGAAGGTGACCGCGGTCTCGAACGCGGCCCGGCGCGTGGCCCGGCGCAGTGCCCTGAGGACCGCCGGGCCGAGCGTCAGGGTCAGTACGACCGTGCACACCGCCCGGCCCAGGTCCCAGCCGAGGGAGGTGGCCAGGCAGTACGCGAGGAAGCGGGCCAGGTTCGCGGGGACGGCGGCGTGCGGGTCGAAGGCGATGCCGGAGGCCAGCGCGCTCATGAAGGGCCAGCCCGCCAGGTTCATCACCGTGCCGTAGGCGAACGCGGCCAGGCAGCCGTAGGCGGCCAGCAGCGCGAGTTCGGCCCGGCCGCGCAGCCGGTCCGGGCCCGGCAGCAGGCCCGCGCCCATCGTGAACCACCCCATGGCGAGCATCTGGAACGGCATCCAGGGGCCCACCCCGCCGGTGAGCAGGGCGGACGCGAACATGGTGACCGAGCCGAGGACGAAGCCGAAGCCCGGGCCGAGGACACGCCCGCTGAGCACCATGAGGAAGAACATCGGCTCGACGCCCGCGGTGCCCGCGCCGATCGGCCGCAGCGCGGCGCCGGTCGCGGCCAGCACCCCCAGCATGGCCACGGCCTTCGGCCCGAGACCGGACTCGGAGATCGTCGCGGCGACGACGGCGACGAGCAGCCCGAGCAGCCCGGCGAAGAGCCAGGGGGCGTCCTGCGCGTGCGCGCCGAGCTGCGAGGTGGGCGGGGCGAGGAAGGGCCAGCCGAAGGCGACCACGCCGACCGCGCCGACCAGGACGAGGGCGGCCGTGGAGCGGGGGCCGAGGAGGACGGGACGGGGGCGGCGGGTCATGCGAGCGCCTCCCGGACCTGGGCGACCGTGAGCCAGCGCTGCGGGGCGAGGATCTTGGTGACCTGGGGGGCGAAGGACGGGGAGGAGACGACGATGTCGGCCGTCGGGCCGTCGGCGATCACCTCGCCGTCGGCGAGCAGCACGACCCGGTGGGCGATCTCGGCCGCCAGTTCCACGTCGTGCGTGGCCAGCACGATCGCGTGCCCCTCGGCCGCGAGGCCGCGCAACACCGCGACCAGGCGGGCCTTCGCCGCGTAGTCCAGGCCCCGGGTCGGCTCGTCCAGCAGGAGCAGCGGCGGACGGGCGGCCAGCACGACGGCCAGGGCGAGCGCCAGTCTCTGCCCCTCGGAGAGATCGCGCGGATGCGTGTCGTCGCCGATGCCCGGCAGCAGCCGGGACACCAGTGCCCGGCAGGTGCCCGGCGCGGCCCCCGCGTCCCGGTCGGCCGCCGCGCACTCCGCGCCGACCGTGTCGGCGTACAGCAGGTCCCGCGGTTCCTGCGGCACCAGACCGGCCCGGCGCACCAGCTCGCGCGGCGGGGTGCGGTGCGGGACGGCTCCGCCGACGTGCACCGACCCGGCGGACGGGGTGACGAGGCCCACCAGCGCGGACAGGAGGGTGGACTTCCCGGCGCCGTTGCGGCCCATGAGGGCGACCGTCTCGCCGGGGGCGACCGTGAGGTCCACGTGCCGCAGCGCTTCGACGCCGCCCCGGCGGACGGCCAGGGAGCGGACCTCGGCTGCCGTGGGAGGCGCCGCGGCCCGCTCGGGGGCGCGCCGGAACAGGTGCCTGCGGGCAGCGGGCGGCGGGGGAGCGGGGGCCGTGGCGGGCGGCGGCGCGTCGGGGGGCGGCTGCGTGTCGGGGGCCGGCTGCGTGTCGGTGGGCGCGTCCCGCCCGGCCAGCCGGTCCCGGAGTCCGCCCGCCCGGCGGCGCGCGTCCCGTACCGTCAGCGGCAGCGGGGACCAGCCCGCCAGCCGGCCCAGGTCGACCACCGGCGGGTACACCGGGGAGACGGCCATCACCTCGGCCGGGGTGCCGAGGACCGGGGCGGCGCCGGGTGCGGGCAGGAGCACGACCCGGTCGGCGTACTGGACGACGCGCTCCAGCCGGTGCTCGGCCAGCAGGACCGTCGTCCCGAGGTCGTGCACGAGCCGCTGGAGGACGGCGAGGACCTCCTCCGCGGCGGCCGGGTCGAGCGCCGAGGTCGGCTCGTCGAGGACGAGGACCCTGGGGTGCGGGGTGAGGACGGAGCCGATGGCGACCCGCTGCCGCTGGCCGCCGGAGAGGCCCGCGAGGGGCCGGTCCCGCAGACCGGCCAGGCCGAGCAGGTCGAGGGTCTCCTCGACGCGCCGCCGCATCACCTCCGGTGCGAGGCCCAAGGACTCCATCCCGTAGGCGAGTTCGTCCTCCACGGTGTCCGTCACGAAGTGCGCGAGCGGGTCCTGGCCCACCGTGCCCACCACGTCGGCGAGTTCACGCGGCTTGTGGGTACGGGTGTCCCGGCCGGCGACCGTCACCCGGCCGCGCAGGGTGCCGCCGGTGAAGTGCGGCACCAGCCCGCCGACCGCGCCCAGCACGGTGGACTTGCCCACGCCCGACGGGCCCGCGAGCAGCACGAGTTCACCCTCGGGCACCTCGAAGTCCACACCGCGGACGGTCGGTTCGGCCGCCCCGTCGTACGTCACGGAGACGTCCTCGAAACGGATCACGGCGACTCCTTGGGGTCCGGGTCCCCGGGGGCCGCGGGGACGACGAAGGCGGGGAGCAGGGCGAGGAGTACGGCGGCCGCCGGCCAGAGCGGAAGCCGGGGCGCGCTCAGCGGTACGACCCCGGGGTGCAGGGCGTCGGGGTCGTGCACGGCGGCGAGGGCCAGCAGGGCGGCGACCGCCGCGCCGGACCCGGCGACCAGCCAGGCGCGCGCGTCCCAGGCGTCCGGGCGGTAGCGGGTGCGCAGGGTACGGCGGCCCCCGAGGCGCAGGCCCACGAGGGCCGCGGCGACCGAGGCCAGGAGGACCGGCAGCCCGTACGTGCCGCCTTCGGCGGTGAGCAGGCCGTACGTGCCCGCGCAGATGCCGAGCAGGCCGCCCAGGGTGAGGGCGGCGGTCGTACGGCGGATCCGGGCGGGGACGTCGGCGCTGCGGCCGTAACCGCGGGCGTCCATCGCGGCGGCGAGCGCGACGGACCGCTCCAACGCGCCCTCCAGTACCGGCAGTCCGACCTGGAGCAGGCCGCGCAGGCCCCGGTCCGGGCGGCCGCGCAGCCGGCGGGCGGCCCGCAGCCGTCCGACGTCGGCGATCAGGTGCGGCGCGAAGGTGAGGGCGACGACCACGGCCACCCCCGCCTCGTACAGCGCGCCGGGCAGGGACTTGAGCAGCCGGGCCGGGTTGGCGAGGGCGTTCGCCGCGCCGACGCAGACCAGCAGCGTGGCCAGCTTCAGGCCGTCGTACACCGCGAACAGCACTCCCTCGGCGGTCACTTCGCCGCCCAGACGGATGCCCTGCGCCCAGTGGGGCAGCGGGACCTCGGGGAGGCTGACGAGCACGTGCGTGCCGGGGATCGGGGAGCCGAGCACCACCGCGAAGACGAGGCGGATGAGCAGGACGGCGAGGGCGAGCCGGGCGAAGGCACCGTAGGAACGGGCCCAGGGGGCGGTGCCGCGGTGGGTGGCCACGACGTAGGCCGAGGCCGCCACCAGCAGGGCGAGGAGCAGGGGGTTGGTGGTGCGGGTGGCCGCGGTGCCCAGGCCGAGGGACCACAGCCACCAGGCGCCGGGGTGCAGCGCGGGGACGTTACGCGCGGCCACGGCGCCGAGCCCGCCATATCGCCGCCGTACCCAGGAGCACGACCGCGCCCACGCCCACCGGCAGGCCCACCGAAGGACCGTGCGCCGGCTCGCTCCGGTCCGGCTTCCCGTCCGTCCCGGCGTCCGGCTTCCCGGCCGCCACCTGCTCCCCGCACCCCTTGCGCGGATACCCGGCGATCGCACACAGCAGCGCGTTGGCGTCGTAGCGGAGCGGGCCGGCCGCGGCGGCCAGCGCGTCCGCCGTCGTCCCGTCGGCCGGGACCGCCGCGCAGGCCGTCCGGCGGGCGGGCGGTGTCTCGCCGGCCGGGGCGTCCGCGGCCGTGCCGAAGTCGAGGACGAGGGCCACCCGCTTCCGGCCCGCCTGAGCGGGCGTCCGGGCGCAGATCGCGTCGAAGTCCGCGGTGCCGCGCGGACGCGTGGCGTCGGCGGAGTCCTCGCTCACCGCGAACCGGAAGCCCTGGACGTCGCCGTCGGCGGGACGCGCCGTCGACGGGCCCTGGGTGGCGTACGTCCAGTGGCCGCCGGTGTGCTCCCAGAAGGACCAGTAGCGGTAGCCGGCGGCCTCGGCCTGCCCGGCCGCCGCCACGCACAGGAACACGGCCAGGAGCAGTGCCCCGGCACGGCGGACGGCGGTCACGGCTGCTGCCTCCGGCGGCGGCCGCTGAGCAGGAAGCCGATGCCGATGCCCGCGACGAGGCCGGTGCCGACGATCCACCACAGGCTCGTCCCCGAGTCGTGCCCGGCCGGCTCGGTCTCGCCGCCGGTGGCCCGGGCCGTCGCCGTCCGCGGCGCGGGTCCGGTCGCGCCGAGGGCCCGCACCAGGTCCGTACCGCCGAAGTGACGCGGGTCGGCGCCCATCGCGTGCGCGGTGAGGATCAGTTGGGCGTAGGCGGCGGGGCCGCTCTGCTTCGCCCACCGCGCGGCGTTCTTCTCCAGCCAGGCGTACGGCTTGTGCGCCTGCTTCGTCCAGCCCCGCGCGGCCAGGGCGACGACCGCGTCGGCGGTGTTGCCGTAGTCGGGCTGGTCCTTGGCGCCGGGGAGGGCGGAGGTGAGGTGGCCGCTGTCGTGCATCTCGTCCGCCAGGTAGGCGGCGCCGTTGCCGGCGATCTCCCGCGGGGTGAGCGGCTTGTCCGAGTCGGCGCAGGCGTAGCCCTCCTCCGGGGCCTTCGCGGCCGTCGTCACGAAGCCCTTGCCGAGCGCGCCCAGCACCCCGGCCGCCGTCGCGTCCGCGTTGGCCGCCAGTCCGCCCTTCTTGTCCGGCTGGTAGGCGAGGGCGCCGCCGCCGTCCTCGTCGCAGGGGATGGACCACGTGGCGAGCAGGTCGGCCGGGGTCCTGGTCCCGGTGCGCAGGTGGAGGGGGTCCTCGCCGGCCGCCGCGAGCGCGCCGACGACGACGGAGGTGGAGTTGGTGTCGCTGGGCGAGCCCGGCGTGTACCCCCAGCCGCCGTCCTTGTTCTGCGCCTTCTTCAGCCAGACGGCCGCCTTGTGGACCTCGCCGTCGTGCTCGCCGAGCGCCTTCAGGGCCTGCACGGCGGCGGCCGTGCTGTTGGTGTCGGCCTGGGCCTTGGTCTTCTCGCACGACGTGGCGGGATCCGGGCGGTAGGCGGGGAAGCCGCCGTCGGCGCACTGCTGCCCGGCCAGCCAGTCGACGGCCTCGGCGGCGGGCCGGACACCGACCGTGCGCTGGGCGAGCAGCGCGAGGGACTGCCGCCACACCCCGTCGTACTTCGGGTCCGTGCCGCCGTACAGCCCGGACGGGAGCGCCGTCGACGGGGAGGGCGACGGGGACGCGGCCGTGGCGGGCGCGGCCGCGGCTATGACGCCGACGGCGGCGAGAGCCGCGGCGCCGCGGCGGACGTTCCGGCGGACGTTCATGGTCGGGTACTGCCTCTCCCTGCGGGGGAGCGCGGGCAGCACGGGAGGACCCCGGGCGGCTCGGCTCCGTAGACCTCGACGGTGCCGTGCGCGGCGGGCCGCCGCGCGCGTGAGCCGGTCAACGTCCCGTGCGGGGTGGTCCGGCTCACCGTCGAAGGACGGCTCACGGTTGCGGGTCAGCGCCGGAATTGCACCGGCTTCCCCCCGTACGGGTGATGACGACCCGGTCACTCTACCCGGCGGTATCCGGGGGCTGAGAGGCGGCTGTGGGCCGGGGCGCGGGCGGGTGGCCGGGCGGGACGGCTGTGCGGTGGCCGGGGTCCCGTCCGCGGCGCGGACGGAGAGACCGATGAGGGGCCGGTGAAGAGACCGTTCGGGAGACTGCCGTGTTCCGGCCGGACGGCCGGGGCGTACGGGGGCGGCGAGAGCCTCGCCGGTTCGCGGGGGGCGGGACGACCGGATTACACGGCCGCGTAGGCCACCGGCTCGCCCTCCGCCACCGCCTCCGCCCGCCCCAGCTTCACCAGTCTCCGCAGATGGGCCTCCGCCTCCGACACCGCGATGGTCCGCGAACCGTACGGGATCTGCTCCCAGGGCCGGTTCCACTCCATCCGCTCGGCCAGCTGCCAGGGGGTGAGGGGCTCGGCGAGGAGGGAGAGCAGGCCGGTGAGGCGGGCCTCGTGGTGGGCGAGCAGGTCCCGGACCCGGGACGGGGCGTCGGTGAAGGCGTGCTGGTGGGCCGGCAGGATCTCGGCGGGGTCGAGTGCGCCGATCCGCTCCAGCGAGGCCAGGTAGTCGCCGAGGGGATCGGTGACCTCCCCCACGCTCGGCTTCGCTCGCGCGGGGGCGCCCCCATCGTCGTCGGGGTCCTCGTACAGCCCGATGTGCGGGGTGATCCCGGGGAGCAGGTGGTCGCCGGAGAAGAGGCGGCCGTGGCCGGGCAGCCGGGCCGGATGGGCCTCCTCCAGGTGCAGGCAGACGTGGCCCGGGGTGTGGCCCGGCGTCCACAGGGCGCGCAGGCGGCGGCCGGGGAGGTCGAGGAGTTCGCCGGGGACGATCTCGCGGTCGGGGAGGGCGGGGGAGAGGCCGGGCACGGCACGGCGGCGGCCGCCGCGCAGGGGGGCCACGTGCTCCTCGGGCGCTCCGGCGGCGGTGAGCTTGGCGGCCATATAGGTGTACCAGCGCCCGGGGTCGGTCCGCCGGGCCCGGCGGACGATCGCCGCGTCGGCCGCGTGCATCGCGAGCCACGCGCCGGAGGCCTCCCGCACCCGCCCGGACAGCCCGTGGTGGTCGGGGTGGTGGTGGGTGATGACCACACCGTGGATCTCGGTGACCGCGGTGCCGAGGGCCGCCAGCCCCGCCACCAGGGTGTCCCAGGACGCCGGGTCGTCCCAGCCGGTGTCGATCAGCACCGGGCCCCGGTCGGTGTCGACCACGTACACCAGCGTGTGACCCAGCGGGTTGTCCGGGATCGGGACCGCTATGGACCGTACGCCGCCGCCGTGCTCGAACGTCTTCGCCATCCGTCCTCCGCCCGTCCCGCCCCGGCCGTCTCCCGCGACCGCTGCCCACTATAACTAGAACTCGTTTCACCAGAGGGGGCCCGTCACCGATGGGGAGCACCTGGAATGCGGGGCGTGACCACCGCTCCTACGTTGGTTCGGGGTGGCCGTCTTCGCGAACTGATTCCCGGGCTGCCGACCGGGTCTGGCCTAGTTCGACCAGAACTGATATCAGTTTCTGAAACGGCGTCAGATTTGGTAGCGCGGGAGGCAGTCGGCCATGACCGAGCTCGTGGAACACGGACAGCTGTTCATCGGCGGGGAGTTGACCGACCCTCTGGGCAAGGACGTCATCGAGGTCGTCTCCCCGCACACCGAGGAGGTCATCGGACGGGTGCCGCACGCCTCGCGCGCGGACGTGGACCGGGCCGTCGCCGTGGCGCGCCGCGCCTTCGACGAAGGGCCCTGGCCGCGTACGCCGCTCGGGGAGCGGATCGAGGTCGTCGGCCGCATCAAGGACGCGATCGCCGCCCGCCACGAGGAGATCGCCCGCGTCATCTCCGCCGAGAACGGCTCACCGTACTCCTGGAGCGTCCTCGCGCAGGCCCTCGGCGCGATGATGGTGTGGGACGCGGCGATCAGGGTCGCGCGGGACTTCACGTACGAGGAGACCCGCGACGGGGTCCTCGGGAAGCTCCTCGTCCGCCGCGAGCCGGTCGGCGTCGTCGCGGCCGTCGTCCCCTGGAACGTCCCCCAGTTCGTCGCCGCCGCCAAGCTCGCGCCCGCGCTGCTCACCGGCTGCACGGTGGTGCTCAAGCCGTCGCCCGAGTCGCCGCTGGACGCCTACCTCCTCGGCGAGATCGCCAAGGAGGCCGGGCTGCCGGACGGCGTGCTGTCCATCCTCCCGGCCGACCGCGAGGTCAGCGAGTACCTGGTCGGGCACCCCGGCATCGACAAGGTCTCCTTCACCGGCTCGGTCGCGGCCGGCAGGCGCGTGATGGAGGTCGCCGCCCGCAACCTCACGCGGGTGACGCTGGAACTGGGCGGCAAGTCGGCGGCGGTCGTCCTGCCCGACGCGGACGTGGCGGCCTCGGTCGCGGGTATCGTCCCGGCGGCCTGGATGAACAACGGCCAGGCCTGCGTCGCCCAGTCCCGCATCCTCGTGCCCCGCTCCCGCTACGACGAGTTCGCCGACGCCTTCGCCCGGGCGGCGGCCGCGCTCACGGTCGGCGACCCGCTCGACCCGGCCACCCAGGTGGGCCCGCTGGTGGCCGAACGGCAGCAGCGCAGGAACCTCGACTACATCCGCATCGGCCAGGAGGAGGGCGCCAAGATCCTCACCGGTGGCGGGCGGCCGGCCGGGCTGGAGCGCGGCTGGTACGTCGAGCCGACCCTCTTCGGCGACGTCGACAACTCCATGCGCATCGCCCGTGAGGAGATCTTCGGCCCGGTGATCTGCCTCCTGCCCTACGGCGACGAGGCCGAGGCTGTGAAGATCGCGAACGACTCGGACTACGGCCTCTCCGGCAGCGTGTGGACCTCGGACGTCGAGCACGGCATCGAGGTCGCCCGGCAGGTCCGCACCGGCACCTACTCGGTCAACACCTTCAGCCTCGACATGCTCGGCCCGTTCGGCGGCTACAAGAACTCCGGGCTGGGGCGGGAGTTCGGGCCCGAGGGGTACGGCGAGTACCTGGAGCACAAGATGATCCACCTGCCGGCCGGCTGGGAGGGCTGAGGTGATGGGGGTGACTCCCGCGCGAGCGGATTCGAGCGTGGGGGCGGGCGACCGCTGGCACATCGAGGTCGACCGCTCCGTCTGCATCGGCTCCGCCCAGTGCCTCCACCACGCCCCCGGCGGCTTCCGCCTCGACACCGCCCGGCAGTCCCACCCCGTCGAGGCGGACACCGACGCGAACGAGAAGGCGCTGGCGGCGGCCGAGAACTGCCCCGTCGAGGCCATCTCGATCACGCTGGCGGGCAGCGGGGAGGCGGTCTTCCCGCCGGAGGAGTGAGCGGCAGGAGTGCGCGGGAGGAGTGCGCGGGAGGAGCGCGCGGGAGGAGTGCGCGGGAGGAGCGCGCGGGAGGAGTGCGCGGGAGGAGTGCGCGGGAGGAGCGCGCGAAAAAAATCCTCTTTGGGGGGTTCCATCCGGCACTGCACGGATTATCCTGAAAGAGCCTACGGGACGAGTGAGGGAGTCCGACCGGAGTAGCCGACTTTGGCGCGACGCCGAAGCGATTCGGCATCCGCCGGGGCCGACATCGACGGTCGGTCTGAGAGGCCGGATGGCAGCGGTCAGGCCGGAAGGCGACCCCCATCACCTGATCCGGACAATGCCGGCGAAGGGAACCCGTCTCGTAGGTCTTTCGTGTGCGCTCACGCGTCCGGACGGCCACTCGGCCGGCGCCCCAGCCCCAGCCCCAGCCCAGCCCCAGCCCCAGCCTCAGCCTCGGTCTCGGCGGCGGGACGCCCCGCCCCGCGCCGGCTCCGTCAGGTCGATCAGGCGGCACACCGTCTCGATGTCGATCTTGACCTGGGCGATGGAGGCGCGGCCCGACAGCCAGGTGATCAGCGCCGAGTGCCAGGTGTGCTCGATCACCCGGACGGCGGAGAGCTGCTCGGGGGTCGGGTCGTCCAGCCCCATCGCGTCCAGGATGATCGCCGTGGTCTGCCGGGAGACCTGGTCGACCTCGGGCGAGACGCTGCGGTCGGCGAAGGTGAGCGCGCGGACCATGGCGTCGGCGAGGTGCGGCTCGCGCTGGAGCGCGCGGAAGGCCCGCATCAGGGTCTCCGCCACCCGCTCGGCCGCCGTCTCGCCCGCCGGGGGCTTCTTCCGCAGCGTGCCGTGCATGTGCTCCAGCTGGTCCTGCATCGTGGCGACCAGCAGGTGCACCTTCGACGGGAAGTAGCGGTACAGCGTGCCGAGCGCCACCTGGGAGGACTCGGCGACCTCCCGCATCTGCACCGCGTCGAAACCGCCCCGGCTGGCCAGCTGTGCGCTGGCGTGCAGGATCCGGCGGCGCCGGGCCTCCTGCCGCTCCGTCAGAGGGGCGGAGGCGGGGTGCGCGGTACTGGATTCCTTGGCGTGCGCGGGCATCGGTCCCGTTCCGTGACAGTCGGTGAGGCGGCCGGTGAGGGCGAGTGATCACCCAGCATGGCAGGGGCCCGGCCGTGGCGCGAATCACCTGATCCACTGCTGCCCGCACCCCTACCTGCCGGTAGATTCAGAGGCTCTTGAACGATCAAGTCTGAAACTTGTTCTAGATTAGCGTCCCGACGTAGTCTCGCGGGACAGAGCAGGGAGAAGGGGGCCCGGAGTGACCGCTGAGGCCAGGGGGGCGGGTGCCACGGAGGACCCCGCCGCCGACGGCGAGCGACCGCTCGACATCGCGCTCCTCACCTACAAAGGGAACCCGTTCTGCGGCGGTCAGGGCGTCTACGTACGGCACCTCTCCCGCGAGCTGGCCCGCCTCGGCCACCGGGTGGAGGTCATCGGCTCCCAGCCGTACCCCGTCCTGGACGAGGCCGAGGATCACGCCGGCCGGCTCAGCCTGACCGAGCTGCCCAGCCTCGACCTGTACCGCCAGCCCGACCCCTTCCGCACCCCGGGCCGCGACGAGTACCGCGACTGGATCGACGCGCTCGAGGTCGCCACCATGTGGACCGGCGGGTTCCCGGAACCCCTCACCTTCTCCCTGCGCGCCCGCCGCCATCTGCGCGCCCGCCGCGGCCGGTTCGACGTCGTGCACGACAACCAGACCCTCGGCTACGGCCTGCTGGGCGACATCGGCGCCCCCCTGGTCACCACCATCCACCACCCCATAACGGTGGACCGGCAGTTGGAGCTGGACGCCGCGGACGGCCGGCGGCGCCGCTACGCGGTCCGCCGCTGGTACGCCTTCACCCGTATGCAGAAGCGCGTCGCCCGCCGGCTGCCCTCCGTGCTCACCGTCTCCGGCACCTCCCGCCAGGAGATCGTCGACCACCTCGGCGTCCGCGACGACCGGATCCACGTCGTCCACATCGGCGCCGACACCGACCTCTTCTCGCCGAATCCGGCGGTGCCCGTCGTGCCCGGCCGGATCGTCACCACCTCCAGCGCGGACGTACCGCTCAAGGGCCTGGTCTTCCTCGTCGAGGCGCTCGCCAAGGTGCGCACCGAGCATCCGGACGCCCACCTCGTCGTCGTCGGCAAGCGCGCCGAGGACGGACCCGTCGCCCAGGCCATCGAGCGGTACGGCCTGGACGGCGCCGTCGAGTTCGTGAAGGGCATCTCCGACGCCGAACTGGTCGACCTGGTCCGCTCGGCCGAGGTCGCCTGCGTGCCGTCGCTGTACGAGGGCTTCTCCCTGCCGGCCGCCGAGGCCATGGCCACCGGCACCCCGCTGGTCGCCACCACCGGCGGCGCGATCCCCGAGGTCGCCGGGCCAGACGGGGAGACCTGCCTGGCCGTGCCGCCCGGCGACGCGGGGGCGCTGGCCGCCGGGCTGGGCCGGCTGCTCGGCGACCCCGGACTGCGTGCGCGACTCGGCGCGGCCGGGCGCGAGCGGGTGCTCCAGCGGTTCACCTGGGCGCGGGCCGCCGAGGGCACGGTGGCCCGGTACCGCGAGGCCATCGGCCGTACCAGGGCCGGGAATCCGGGCCGCCCCGCGGCCGCAACAGGCGTCTACTCCGAAAGCAGGGCCACGTGCTGACCGTCGACTTCTCCCGGTTCCCGCTCGCCCCGGGCGACCGTGTCCTGGATCTCGGCTGCGGGGCCGGCCGGCACGCCTTCGAGTGCTACCGGCGCGGCGCGCAGGTCGTGGCCCTCGACCAGAACGCCGAGGAGATCCGCGAGGTCGCCAAGTGGTTCGCGGCGATGAAGGAGGCGGGTGAGGCCCCCGCGGGCGCGACCGCCACCGCCATGGAGGGGGACGCCCTCGCGCTGCCCTTCCCGGACGAGTCCTTCGATGTCGTCATCATCTCCGAGGTGATGGAGCACATCCCCGACGACAAGGGCGTACTGGCGGAAATGGTCCGGGTGCTGAAGCCTGGCGGCCGGATCGCCGTCACCGTCCCGCGCTACGGCCCCGAGAAGGTCTGCTGGGCGCTGTCCGACGCCTACCACGAGGTCGAGGGCGGCCACATCCGCATCTACCGGGCCGACGAACTGCTGGCGAAGATCCGCGAGGCCGGCCTGGAGCCGTACGGCACCCACCACGCCCACGCCCTGCACTCCCCGTACTGGTGGCTGAAGTGCGCGTTCGGCGTCGACAACGACAAGGCGCTGCCCGTGCGGGCGTACCACAAGCTGCTGGTCTGGGACATCATGAAGAAGCCCCTCGCCACCCGGGTCGCCGAGCAGGCGCTGAATCCGCTCATCGGCAAGAGCTTCGTGGCCTACGCGACCAAGCCGCACCTCCCCCGGGTGGACGCCAAGTGACGACGCCCCGGACAGAGCACCTCGTCCTGCCCGGGGTCCTCACCGCCGAGCAGGCCGCCGTGACCGTACGCGGCATCCTCGCCGTGCAGCGGGAGGACGGCGCGATCCCGTGGTTCCGGGGCCACCACCTCGACCCCTGGGACCACACCGAGGCGGCCATGGCCCTGGACGCGGCCGGCGAACACGAGGCAGCCGAGCGGGCGTACACCTGGCTGGCCCGGCACCAGAACGAGGACGGCTCCTGGTACGCGGCCTACGCGGACGGGGCGCACGACGACGTCACGGACCGGGCCCGGGAGACGAACTTCGTCGCCTACATAGCCGTCGGCGTCTGGCACCACTACCTCTCCACCGGCGACGACACGTTCCTGGACCGCATGTGGCCCTGTGTGTACGCGGCGATGGAGTGGGTGCTGCGCTCCCAGCAGCCCGGCGGGCAGATCGGCTGGCGGCGCGACGACGACGGCACCGGCACGGCGGACGCGCTGCTGACCGGCAGTTCCTCCGTCCACCACGCGCTGCGGTGCGCCCTCGCCATCGCCGACCAGCACGAAGAGCCCCAGCCCGACTGGGAGTTGGCGGTCGGCGCGCTGCGCCACGCGATCCGCCGGCACCCGGAGCGCTTCCTGAACAAGGACCGCTACTCGATGGACTGGTACTACCCGGTCCTGGGCGGCGCCCTGACCGGCACGGAGGCGAAGGAACGCATCGAGGCCGACTGGGACCGCTTCGTCGTCCCCGGCCTCGGCGTCCGCTGCGTCGTCCCCAACCCCTGGGTGACGGGCGGCGAGTCCGCCGAACTCGCCTTGGCCCTCTGGGCGATGGGCGAGTCCGACCGCGCGCTGGAGATCCTCCAGTCCATCCAGCACCTGCGCGACCCCGACACCGGCCTGTACTGGACCGGCTACGTCTTCGACGACGACGCCGTCTGGCCCCGCGAACTCACCACCTGGACCGCGGGCTCCCTGCTCCTCGCCGTCGCCGCCCTCGGCGGCCACGAGGCGACCTGCGCCGTCTTCGGCGGCGAACACCTGCCGCGGGGGCTGGACCCGGACTGCTGCGGTTAGCCGTCCGGCGGTTCGACGGCACACGGGCCCGGGCCCCGGGGCGTGTGGCCGGTGGGCCCGCGGCCGGGCCGTGGCCGTGCGGGATGGCGGTCCCCGTGCCGGGGGCGCGTGCCCGATCGGGGGGGGCGGTGACGTGCGGGGCCCCTTGCGCCGTCCCGCTGTCCTACGGCCGGCGTGCCCCGGAGGGGGCGGTGCCGGTGCGTGCGGTCGGCGGTGGCGTGGCCACGAAGAGGCAGACCACGGCGGCCGGGCCGTGGCCGGCGATGCCGCGGGCCCAGGCCCGGCCGAGAGCGCCTCGCCTTCCGGGGCCGCCCCCGGGCCTCAGGTTGCGATCAGGGACATCCGGGGGCGCGTGGCCGGTCCGCCCGCAGCCGGTCGGGGCAGCGGCCCGTGCCGCCGCGCGGTGGTGGGGTCCGGTGGGCCCGGACCGGTCGGCGGGGATCGCCACCGGCCGTCCGGGGGGCCGGGACCTTGCCGCGATGGGGCACGGTGGCCGTGGGTGCCCTTCGAGCCGGCCCGGGACCGTGTCATCCGCGTACCCCCCGGAGGGCTCAGTGGCGGTGCAGGCGGTGGGCCACGGCGTGGCCGATGAAGAGGTAGACCACGGCGGCCAGGCCGTAGCCGAAGACGACGCGCGCCCAGGCCCTGTCGAAGGTGAACAGGTCACGCGACCAGCCGGCCAGCCAGTCGGCCGCGCCGTGGACGAACCGGACCAGGTCGTTGGCCCGGTTCGCGTCCAGCAGGTACATCAGGATCCACAGTCCGAGGATCACGGCCATGATGTCCGCGACCACCGCGACGACCGTACCGGCGGAGTTGCCACTGCGATATCGAGACATACTCTCCGTCTGGCCCGGCGCGCCCGGTTGAAACCGCCGCAACCGCCTAGGAGTTCAGCTCCGCCAGCACCCGCAGCGCATGCGGATCCGGTGACAGCGCCAGCAGGTCCGTCACCGGGCCCTTGCGCCACGACTCCAGGCGCTCCGCGATGCGTCTCAGCGGGCCGACCAGGGAGATCTCGTCGGCGAACGCGTCCGGGACGGCCCGGACGGCCTCCTCGCGGCGGCCGGAGAGGAACAGGTCCTGGATGCGGCGGGCCTCCTCCTCGTAGCCCATGCGCGCCATCAGGTCGGCGTGGAAGTTGCGGGCCGCGTGGCCCATGCCGCCGATGTAGAAGCCGAGCATGATCTTCACCGGGAGCAGGCCCTCGGCCACGTCGTCGCAGACCCGCACCTGGGCCATGGGGGCGACGAGGAAGTCCTCCCGCAGGCCGGCCAGCGCGGGCCCGTAGACCTCGGGGCGGTTCGGCGCCCAGTACAGCGGCAGCCAGCCGTCCGCGATGCGCGTCGTCTGGGCGACGTTCTTCGGGCCCTCCGCGCCGAGGAGGATGGGCAGGTCCGGGCGCAGGGGGTGGGTGATGGGCTTGAGTGCCTTGCCGAGGCCCGTGCCGTCCGGGCCCCGGTAGGGGTGGGAGTGGAAGCGTCCGGCCAGCTCCACCGGCGCCTGGCGCCGCAGCACCTGCCGTACGACGTCCACGTACTCCCGGGTCGCGGTCAGCGGCGAGGCCGGGAACGGACGGCCGTACCAGCCCTCCACCACCTGCGGCCCCGACAGCCCGAGCCCCAGCATGACGCGCCCGCCGGACAGGTGGTCCAGGGTGAGCGCGTGCATGGCGGTGGCCGTGGGGGAGCGGGCGGCCATCTGGGCGACCGCCGTGCCGAGCCTGATCCTCGAGGTCTGCGCGGCGATCCAGGTCAGCGGCGTGAAGGCGTCCGAGCCCCAGGACTCCGCCGTCCACACGGAGTGGTAGCCGAGCCGCTCGGCCTCCCGCGCCAGTGCCACGTGGTCGGGGGAGGGGCCGCGGCCCCAGTAACCGAGCGCGAGACCGAGCCGCATGTCACCCTCCGATCTGACGAGGCGTCAGTGACGTGGCGAGCTGCGACTGTACGGCAACGGCCCCCCGCCCGGAAGAGCGAGGGGCCGTACGCGACGCTCACGGGCGGGGTCAGCCGCGCTGGATCCCGGAGGTGTCCTGCAGCACCCCACGGCGGCCGTCCTGGGTCTGCGCGACCAGGTGGGCGCCGCGCTGCTCGACCGCCAGGTACCAGGTGCCCGGCGCCAGTTCGGCGATGGGCGCCTGCGAGCCGTCCTCCGCGAACAGCGGGCGCGGCACCGGCACGGCGAACCAGAACGGCGAGAAGTCCGCGGCCGGCTGGGCCTGCGGCTGCGCGGCCTGGGGCTGCGCGCCCGGCTGCTGCCCGAAGGGCTGACCCGGCTGCGGCTGAGCACCGTACGGCTGCTGCGGCGCGCCCGGGTAGCCGTAGCCGCCGGGGGGCTGGGCGCCGTAGGGCTGCGGGGCGGCGGGCTTGGGGGGCGGGATGAGGCCGGTCTGGAGGGCGGGGACCAGTGGGGTGGCGACGGCGCCGCCGGTGAGGGCGAGGGCGGCGATCAGACCGAGGATGAGACCGGCGCCGGCGTCGACGCCGTCGGGCAGGTCCACCAGCGTCCAGAAGAGGGTCCAGGCGGACAGGATCGCGAAGCCCGTGCCGACCATGCCCAGGTCCAGACCGGCCACCTTGCGCTGCTGCGGCAGGCAGCGGTCGAGGACGATGAGGGCGGCACCGATGACGGCACCCATGTACGTGCCGAGGCCCGTTCCGAGGTCGACACCCCACGCGCTCTTGCTGTCCGAGTAGCCCGCGACGGAGTAGGAGTAGAAGGAGAGGAAGGACGCGATGAAGAGCAACACCGCTGCTCCGATCACCACGCCGTCGCCTCGAGTGAGGGAGCGGATATTCACTTCGGGTCCTTTGCAGGTCGTCTCGTCGTCGGCAGAGGCGTAGCGGGGATGGCCCCTGATCGGACGAACACTATCGTTCGAACGATCAGGCCGTACCCCGGGACCGACCGCCGGTCACTACCCGCGCAGGAAACTCACGATTCCCTCAGAGATCCCCTGCGCCGCCTTCTGCCGCCAGGCGCCGCTGGTGAGCAGTGCCGCGTCCTTGCTATCGCGCATGTTGCCGCACTCGATGAACACCTTGGGAACTGTTGACAGATTGAGACCGCCCAGGTCCTTACGTGTGACGAGACCGGTGCCGTCGCCGATGTAGTTGGACGGCGGCTCCCCCGTGACCCGTACGAAGTTGCCCGCGATCCGCTCGCCCAGGGACCGGGAGGAGGCGACGATCGGGCGGGTGTCGGCGGCGCCCGCGTGGACGGACGCCGGGAGGATGACGTGGAAGCCGCGGTTGCCCTGGGCGGACCCGTCGGCGTGGAGGGAGACGGCCGCGTCCGCGTGCGCGTCGTTGCCGATCCGGGCGCGTTCGTCCACGCACGGGCCCCAGGGCGGGGAGTCGCCGTCGTGGGTCAGCTTCACCGTGGCGCCCTGCTGCTCCAGGATCGTGCGCAGCCGGTGGGCGACGTCCAGCGTGAACCGGGCCTCCGTGTATCCGGCGTCGGTGGACGTGCCAGTGGTGTCGCACTCCTTGGAGTTGGTGCCGATGTCCACCTGGCGGTTGATCTCGGCGGTGTGCCGGAAGTTGCCCGGGTTGTGCCCCGGGTCGAGGACGACGACCTTGCCCTGGAGCGGGCCGGAGGCGGCGGGCGGCGCGGAGGCCGAGGGCGTACCGGACGCCGTGGCCGGGGCCGTGGGGCTCACCTTCCCGTCGTCCGTGGGGGAGTCCGGCGGCGACGCGGAGAGCGGGCGCGAGACGGACGCCGAGCTCGAGGCGGGGGCCGCCCGCCCGGAGCCGCCGGGGTCGCCCACCGCCTCGTACACCAGCCAGCCCAGCAGGGCGCCGGGCACCAGCGCGGCGAGCGCGACGGTCAGCGGGCCGCGCCGGGACCGGCGCGGCTGCGGGGGATCGAAGTCCGGGCCTACGTACGACACGTCTGCCACCCTAGCGGCCGTTCCCGGTGCCCACGTGCCGCAAGTGGCCCGGGCGGGTGGCGTCCTGGGGCCGCCGTGACGGCCGGTGCCGGTCGGAGGCCGCTGCCGGTCAGCGGTCGCTGCCGGTCAGCGGCCGCTGACGACGAACCACCCGGCGACCTCCGGCCCCACCAGGTGCACGCCGACGCCGATCAGGCACCTCACCGCGCGGTCCGCGCCCGCGTCCGCCGCAGCACCCGCAGCGAACCCGTCACCGAGACCTCCGTGAACTCCCCCGACTCCAGGGCCCGGAGGTAGACGCGGTAGGGGGCCTGCCCGGTGAACTCGTCCACCGGGTCCGGGAACACGTCGTGGATGACGAGCAGGCCGCCCTCGGCGACCTGGGGGGCCCAGCCCTCGTAGTCGGCGCCCGCGTGCTCGTCGGTGTGGCCGCCGTCGACGAAGACCAGGCCGAGCGGGGAGTTCCAGAACGCGGCGATCTGCGGGGAGCGGCCGACCAGCGCCACCACGTGCTCCTCCAGGCCTGCCTTGTGCAGCGTCCTGCGGAACGTGGGCAGCGTGTCCATCAGGCCGGTCTCGGGGTCGACCGTCTCCGGGTCGTGGTACTCCCAGCCCGGCTGCTGCTCCTCGCTGCCCCGGTGGTGGTCGACGGTGAGCGCGGTGACCCCGGCCTGCCGGGCCGCGTCCGCGAGCAGGATCGTCGAGCGTCCGCAGTACGTCCCCACCTCCAGCAGCGGCAGCCCCAGCCGGCCCGCCTCCGTGGCCGCCGCGTACAGCGCGAGGCCCTCGTCCACGGGCATGAACCCCTTCGCCGCCTCGAACGCGGCCAGGATCTCGGGCTTGGGTGCCGCGGGCATGGGGTTCCCTCTCGGTCGTACGCGGGTGTGGGCGCCCATGGTGCCGTACCCCCTGCCGCCGAGGCGACCGGGGGTACGGGGGCGGGCGCCCCCGAAGGGGCGCGGGGGAACCGCGCGACCAGCCACTACGGCGCCGCGGACGCCGGCCTGTGCCGCGCGGTGTCCCGCGGAGCGCTACGCGTCGACCGTCTCGCCCGGCAGGGCCAGGTCCAGTTCGACCGGCCGTGCGTCGCCCGAGTGGGTCGCGGACGAGGCGTGCGGGCCGTGGCCGGTGGCCTTCGCGGCCAGCACGTAGGCGCCCTCGGCGGGGACCGCGAGGGCGTAACTGCCGTCCTGAAGGGAGAGGGTGGCGCCCGCCTGGCGGCCCCGCCGGTCGATCAGGGTCACCTTGGCGCGGGCGACCGGGGCGCCGTCGGCGTCCAGGACCCGGCCGCGGAAGCCCCGCAGCGCCTCCAGGACCTCCTCGGCGCGCGCCAGGTTGGCCTCCTCCTCGCTGCTGGCGCGCAGCTGCGGCGCACGGTCGGGCTTGGGCAGGAACAGGGCCATGAGCAGGCCGACGGCCACCGCGCCGGTCGCGATCAGGAAGGAGACGCGGAAGCCGTGCATGGTCGGGACCGCGACGCCGCCGACGTCGTTCGCGGTGTTGGCCAGCACCATGCCGATGACGGCGCTGGAGACCGAGGTGCCGATGGAGCGCATCAGCGTGTTGAGGCCGTTGGCCGCGCCGGTCTCCGAGGCCGGGACCGCGCCGACGATCAGCGCGGGCAGCGAGGAGTAGGCCAGGCCGATGCCGGCGCCCAGGATCACCGCGATGACCAGGCTCTGCCAGGGGGCGCTCATCAGGCCGAGCCCCGCGCCGTAGCCGATCCCGATGATCAGCATGCCGAGGATCAGGGTGACCTTGGGGCCGTACTTCGCGGACAGCCGGGCGTAGACGGGCGCGGTGAACATCATCGTCAGGCCGAGGGGCGCGACGAGCAGACCCGCGACGACCATCGACTGGCCGAGGCCGTAGCCGGTGGCCCTGGGCAGCTGGAGCAGCTGCGGCAGGACCAGGGAGACGACGTAGAACGAGACGCCGACCATGATCGAGGCGAGGTTGGTGAAGAGCACGGCGGGCCGGGCCGTGGTGCGCAGGTCCACCAGCGGGGCCGCCACGCGCAGCTCCATCACGCCCCACAGGACGAGCACGGCCGCGGAGGCGGCGAACAGGCCGAGCGTGGTGCCCGAGGTCCAGCCCCAGTCGCTGCCCTTGGTGATCGGCAGCAGGAAGAGGACGAGACCGGTGGACAGGCCGAGCGCGCCCAGCAGGTCGAAGGAGCCCTCGGCACGCATCGGGGACTCCGGTACGACGAGGAGGGTGAGGGCGATGGAGAGCACGCCGAGGCCGGCGGCGCCGTAGAACAGGGCGTGCCAGTCGGTGTGCTGGGCGACGACGGCCGCGGCGGGCAGCGCGAGGCCGCCGCCGACGCCGATCGAGGAGCTCATCAGCGCCATCGCCGAACCGAGCCTCTCGCGCGGCAGCATGTCGCGCATCAGGCCGATGCCGAGCGGGATCGCGCCCATCGCGAAGCCCTGGAGGGTACGGCCGACGATCATGGTGAGCAGCTGGCTGGTGAGCGCGCTGACCAGGGCGCCGGCCACCATGACGGCGAGGCTGAGTATCAGCATGCGCCGCTTGCCGTACAGGTCGCCGAGCCGGCCCATGATCGGCGTGGCCACGGCGCCCGACAGGAGGGTCGAGGTCAGCACCCAGGTGGCGTTGCTGGGGGCGGTGTCCAGCAGTTGCGGCAGGTCCTTGATGACCGGGACGAGCAGGGTCTGCATCACCGCGACCACGATGCCCGCGAAGGCGAGCACCGGGACCACTGCGCCGCTCGCTCTCCGGGCGGGCCGGTCGGGCGTCGTGTGCGTCATTGAGTGAGGCCTCCAGTGAGATAAGTGCCTGGTCAACCTCGTATGCACAGGCAACTATTCCGTTGCTTCGAGCCTCTAACGATTTCTTGACCTCATCATGGGTATCTGACGGGTCGTCGGCGGCGCGGGTCGTACGCCCCGGGTACGGGTACGGCTACGGCGAAATGCCGATGCAAGGACCGTAGCCGCATTGAGAGCATGACACCCATGCTCGAAGCCGACGCACCCCCCATACCCCGCCGGACCACGCCCCCCACCTGGCTGGTGGTGGCGCTCGCCTGTGCCGGGCAGTTCCTGGTCGTACTCGACGTGTCCGTGGTGAACGTGGCGCTGCCCTCGATGCGCGCCGACCTCCGACTGAGCGAGGCCGGCCTGCAATGGGTCGTGAACGCCTACGCCATCGCCTTCGCCGGGTTCATGCTGCTGGGCGGGCGGGCCGGTGACCTGTACGGGCGCAAGCGGATGTTCCTCGTCGGGCTCGGACTGTTCACGCTGGCCTCGCTGGGCGGCGGGCTGGCCCAGCAGGGGTGGCAGCTGCTGCTGGCCCGCGCCGCGCAGGGGCTGGGCGCGGCGGTGCTGGCGCCGTCGACGCTGACGCTGCTGACGGCGGCGGTGCCGGAGGGCGCGGCC
>NZ_JBEXLP010000098.1:0-25847 GCF_040610035.1 Streptomyces sp. NPDC004542 | reverse complement strand
CCTTTCTCCCCGCTCTCCTCCTCCCCGGCTCGCCCCGCCCGCCGGGGGGGGGGGGCGGGCGGCCCCGTGGGCCCCCCCCCCCCCCGCCGTCGTCATGAGCAGACCTTGCCGTCCTTCGGTACCGTGCCGTTCAGCAGGTAGGCGTTCACCGTCGAGTCGACGCAGTCGCTCCCGCGGCCGTAGGCCACGTGCCCCTCGCCCTTCCAAGTGAGTTGGACGCCGACGCCCCGGCCCAGCTCGTCGGCCATCCTGCGGGTGCCCTCGTACGGGGTCGCAGGGTCGCCGGTGTTGCCGACCAGGAGGATCGGCGCCGCGCCCGGGGCGCTCACCTCGGGGGTCTCGTACTGTCCGGGCACCGGCCAGTGGTGGCACCAGCCGGCCGCGTCCCAGCCCAGGAAGTCCCCGAAGACCGGCGAGATCTTCTCGAAGCGGGGCAGCAGTCTCTTCGTCTCCTGGAGCGTGGGCCGCTCCTTGTCGTCCAGGCACGATATGGCCCGTTGGGCGTGGGTCGACGTGCCGTAGTGCCCCGAGGAGTCCCGCTCGTTGTAGTCGTCGGCGAGGGACAGCAGCCGCGTCCCGTCTCCCTCTTCGGCCGCGCTGAGCGCACTGGTCAGCTCCGGCCAGCGGGATGCGCCGTACAGCGGCAGGATGATGCCGGTGACGGCCAGCGTCTGGGTCAGTTTCCGTCCGGAGGACGTCGGCAGCGGCCGCGCGTCGATCCGCTTCAGCAGGTCGGCGATCTTCTGGGACCCCTGCGCGGGGTCCTGGCCCGTCGACCTCAGATAGTCGTCGAGTGCCCGTTGGAAGCCCTTGGCCTGGTTCTCGGCGTGACCCACCGCGTCCGCGCTCGGGTCCACCACCGCGTCGAGGACCAGGCGCCCCACGTTCCCCGGGAACAGGTGGGCGTAGACGCCGCCCAGTTCGGTGCCGTAGGAGAAGCCGAAGTAGTGCGTCCTGGCGTCACCGAGCACTTGGCGGATCAGGTCCATGTCGCGGGCGGTGTCGGGGGTCGAGACGTGGGCCATCAGCTTCCCGGCGGCCCGTGAGCAGCCCTTGCCGAAGTCGGTGGCGTCCTGGAAGTACGCCTCTTCCTCGGCCGGGGTGTCGGGGGTGGTGTCCACCGTCTCGGCCGCCTGGATGTCCTTGTCGCTGCGGCAGCGGAGGCCCTCGCTGGCCCCGACTCCGCGCGGGTCCCAGCTCACCAGGTCGTACCGCTGGCGCAGTGCGGTCATGGTGGGTCCGAAGGCCGGCATCGTCGAGACACCCGAGCCGCCCGGTCCGCCGAAGTTGAACAGCAGCGAGCCGATGCGGTCGTTCCCGTCGGCCTTGGCCCGGATCAGCGCCAGGCCGATGGTGGCGCCCTCGGGCCTGCTCCAGTCGAGCGGCACCTTCAGTGTCGCGCACCGCCACTCACTGCTCGGTGCGGGGGAACCGCCGGTTGCCGTGCAGCGGCCCCAGTCGGGTTTCTGGGCCGTGAGCGAGGAGGGGAGGCCGGTCACGGAGGTGGCGGTCGGCGGTGGGGACGGTGCCCCGGACCGCCGCTGCGCGTCGTCCCCGCCCCTGTCCGACCCGCCGCCGCACCCGGCCACCAGCACCGCGGCGGCGACCATGGCCGGCCACCGTACGAAACGTGACATGCGCACCCCCTCGCAAGGCCCTCCGCGTCTCGGTCGCGGTGAGCTGTCAGGCCATGGTAGGCGGATCTCCCCGAGCCCGATTCGCCCTGTGGATAACCCTTTGACCTGCGCTTTTCTGTGCTGGTTGCGAGGGTGGTTCAGGAGCAGACCGTGCCCGCCGCGGGCACCGTGCCGTCCAGCAGATAGCCGTTCACGGCGGCCTGCACGCACTTGTTCTTGCTGTCGTACGCGCCGTGCCCCTGCCCCTTGTACGTCAGTTCGACGCCGACACCCTTGCCGAGCGCGTCCACCATCTTCTTCGCGCCCTCGTACGGCGTCGCCGGGTCACCGGTGTTGCCGACGACGAGGATCGGCGCCGCCCCGGGCGCGCTCACGTCCGGGTGGTCGGCGGCGCCCGGCACGGCCCAGTCGGTGCAGCCGATCATGCCCCAGGCCAGGTAGTCCCCGAACAGGGCGGAGGCGGCGCGGAACTCGGGCAGCTTCTGCTGGACGTCGGCGGCGGTGTAGCGCGGTTTCGCGTCGGCGCAGTTGATCGCGGTGTTCGCCGCGGCGATGTTGCTGTACTCGCCGTTCTCGTTGCGTCCGTTCATCGAGTCGGACAGCAGCATCAGGATCCTGCCGTCGCCCTCGTAGGCCTGCTGCAGCCCCTCGGTGAGGTACTCCCAGAAGTCCTTCGAGTACAGCGACTGGGCGATGCCGTTGGTCGCGTCGCTCTGCGTCAGCTCGCGGGGCAGGATGCCGGGGATCGGTTTGCGGTCGAGGTCGGCCAGCAGCTTGGCGATGCGGTCCTTGACGTCCTGCGCGGTGTCGCCGATCGGGCAGTCCTCGACCTTCGAGGTGCAGTCCTCGGCGAAGTTGTCGAGGGCCAGCTGGAAGCCCCTGGCCTGCCCGAGCGAGGACTGCTCGGGGTCTTCGGTGGGGTCGACGACGGCGTCGAAGACGGCGCGGCCGACGTTCCTGGGGAACAGATGGGCGTAGACGCCGCCGAGTTCGGTGCCGTAGGAGATGCCGAAGTAGTACAGCTTGGCGTCCCCGAGGACCTGGCGCATCAGGTCCATGTCACGGGCCGCGTCCGTGGTGCGTACGTGCGGCAGGATCTTCTGGGAGTGCTTCTCGCAGGCCGCGTTGAACCGTTTGGTGCGGTCCAGGAGCTGGGCGCGCTCCGCGCCGTCGTCCGGTGTGGCGTCCTGCTGGAAGTACTCGTCCAGCTGCGCGTCGCTCTCGCACTCCACGGGCGCGCTGCGGCCCACCCCGCGCGGGTCGAAGCTCACCAGGTCGTAGCGGGTGCGCAGCGCCGCGTAGTCCTCGCCGAACGCGGGCAGCGTGGTGACGCCGCTGCCGCCGGGGCCGCCGAAGTTGAACACGAGGGAGCCGATCCGCTTGCTCGCGGCCCCGCTCGCCCTGGCCCGGATCAGCGCGAGGCCGATGGTGTCGCCCTTGGGCTCGCTCCAGTCGAGGGGCGCCTGCATCGTGGCGCACTGCCACTTGGCGCCCCCGGGCAGCGGCGACGGGGCGCTGCCGCCGCCCTCGGCTTCGGAGGGGGCCGGGCAGTCCTCCCAGTCCAGTTTCTGCGCCGTCAGGTCACCGTCCCGCTCGTGATGATCGCCGCACCCCGACAGCAGTGAGGACAGCAGCACCGCGGAGGCGAGGGCGGCGGCGGCTCGGATCCGGGAGGGGTTCGGCATGTTCCCATCCTGCGGTCGCGTGAGGCCGGGCGCGCGGGGCGCGAGCCGTACGAGGTACGCCCCGCACCGGGCGCTAGAGTGCGCCCTTGCGCGTCAGGTGGTTGAAGGCTAGCCAGCCGGGCAGGACGGGCAGCCACAGTGTCAGCAGCCGGAACAGCAGGACGGCCGGCGCGGCGACCTCCTTGGGAAGGCCGACGGCGATCAGGCCGACGGTCAGGGTCGCCTCGACCGCGCCGACGCCGCCGGGGGTGGGAGCCGCGGAGCCGAGCGCGTTGCCGGCGAGGAAGACGACGGCGACGCTGGCGATGCTCAGCGATGTCGTGTTGTCGCCGAACGCCCGGATCGACGCGTCCAGGCACATCACGAAGCAGGCGGTCAGCAGCAGCATGCCGCCGATGCCGGTGACCAGCTTCTGCGGCCGCTGCAGGACATCCAGCATGCGTGGCACGACACCGGCGAACAGCGACCTCACGCGCGTGACGACGAACTTCCGCAGGAACGGGACGGAGGTCACCACGAGGACGAGCACCGCCACCGTCAGCAGACCGGCGATGACCGTCCGGGACGGCGACAGGGACGGCGTCTTCTCGGTGCCGGTCAGATAGCCGAAGGACAGCAGCATCAGGATGTGGCAGCCGAGCCCGAAGAGCTGAGAAGCGCCCACGCTGGCCACCGCCAGCCCGGGGCGCACGCCCGCGCGCTGCAGGAAGCGCGTGTTGAGCGCCACACCACCGACCGCGGCCGGTGCCACGATCTTCACGAACGAGCCGGCGACCTGCGCCGCCACGGTCCGCAGGAAGGGCACCCGCTCGGGCACGAACCCGAGCAGGGCCATGGCTGCCGCGAAGTAGCTCGCCGCCGAGAACAGCACGGCCGCGAGCACCCAGCCCCACTGGGCGTTGGCGACCAGCGGCCCGATCTCGATGTGCGTGAGCTGCGTCAGCAGGAAGTACGCACCGATCGCGCCGGCCATGAAACTGATCAGCGTGCGCGGCCGCACCCGTTCCAGCCGGGCCGGCTCCACGGGTGCCTGCGGCCTGATCCGCAGCACCTGGTGCCGGATCTGGGTGAGCAGATCCTCCTCGCGCGCTTCCTCCAGGGCCTCGTCGATGGCCCGCTTCTCGGCCCGCTGCTCGGCCCGCACGGTCTTCTTGTCGGGCTTCTCCAGCGCGGATCTGGTGTCCTCCGGCGCCTCCTCGAGGCGGGCCTGCTTGGCCTGCCGGGACGCCTCGAGGACCGCCTCGCGCTCACGCTGGGCCCGCTCCCGCGCCAGTCTGCGCAGCGTCGCGCGCGTGGAGCGGGTCAGTGCGATCGGCTGGAGCATGGGCAGGCAGTCGGCGACCGCGTCGGGTCCGAGGACGCCGACCGCGGAGGCCACCGCACGCTCGGCGCCCACCCGCAGACCGAGCGTGGTGACCAGCTGGGCGATGTCCATGCGCAGCAGGAGGTCACCGGCCGCGATCTCGCCGCCGCGCAGATCGGTGAGGATCACCGCGCCGGAACGATCGACCAGGATCGCGTCACCCGCGAGCCTGCGGTGCGCGATGCGCCGGGACTGCAGGGCCTTCACCTGGTGCCAGGTGTGGTGCAGCAGGTCGTCGGTGATCTCGTCGTCGGCCAGCGAGTCGAGGCTGCGCCCGCCGGTGTGCTCGTAGACGAGCATCACGGCGTCGGGGCCCAGCTCGGACGTGGCGATCAGCTTCGGGGCGTTGGCGCCCGCCGCGATCGCCGCGTACGCCAGCAGCGCCTCCTGCTCCAGAGCCTGACGCAGCGACTGGAGGCTGGAACGGGTGGCGAAGCCGCGCAGGGTGAGGTTGCGCCACGCGCGGTAGAAGAAGCCCTGGGCCTGCTGCTCCCGGTCGACGACCGTGACGTCCAGCGGCGGGCCGTCCTCCAGGGTCACGAAGTAGCGCCGGCCGCGGTCCGCGTTCTCGGCGTCCGGGGCGTCGTCGCGGGCCGCGCTGACCGGGTGGAATCCGACGTGCCGCAAACCCGCCATCAGGGTCTGGCCGGTGGGCCGGACATTGGGCGAGCCGACCGCGTACAGCGTGCCGTAGGCCACCGTCCAGCCGATCAGCACCGTCAGGATGATCGAGAAGGGTGTCGTGTAGCCGGTGACCAGCATGGAGAAGGCGTCGAGCAGCAGCACGATCCACAGCACCGCGCGCCAGCGGGGCCGCCGGGACATGCCGACGGCCGTCATGTAGGCGATGACGGGGGCGAGGTAGCCGTGCACCGGGTCGGTCAGGGCGTGGATGTCACCCGGGGAGGGCTGGGTGAGCGCCTCCTGGATGGAGTCCGGGGCTGCCTGGGCGACCCACAGGTCCGTGGCGAGTGTCACACCGTGCGCGAGGACCGCCGCGAGCACGCCGTCGGCGATGCGCAGCCCGTCCCGTTTGATCAGCCGTTCGATCGCGAACGCGACCGGCACCAGGAGGATCGCGATGCTCGACGCCAGCCCCGCGATCTTGATCAGCAGATCGGGTGCCTGGCCGGTGCCCTTGTTGATGTCCTGTTCGAACCCCGAGGTGGTCCCGTGGGCGAACGCGGCGATCGCCAGCAGTACGGCGACGGCGAGCACGCCCACCAGCAGGCGCATCAGGTCGGAGGGGCGGTGCACGCGCGCGGGGAGCAGCGGTTCGTCGCCCTCTACGGCGTCGGTGTGCACCTCGTCGTCCGCGCCGGTGCACGCTTCCTCGTCCGCGTCGGTGTGCGCCTCGTGATCCGGGTGGTCACCGGGGGTCGCGGCGTCGTCGGGCGGCCGCGGGTCCTTCTGGACCGGGCCCTCGGCGTGTGCTTCGGCGGGGTCCGGGCGCGACGCCGCGGCAGAGGTGCCCTCCGCGCCTTCGGGGTGCACGCCCTGCTGCTTCATCGTCTCTTCTTGATCTCGTATCACCGGTCACCGCCCGCACGATGGTGGCATGCCGCACCGACACACGGGGGCATCAGGGTGCAAATGCAGGGGCGCACAGTCTGCCGGAGGGGCCGCCGGACGGCGAGGGCCCCCACTGCCGCCGCCCGCGTCATGTTGTCGGTGGGGTGGGGCAGGATGGGGCGGATGAGCGAGCAGAGGCATCCGGAGGACACATGCGCCGGACACGCGGACGCGCTGCCGGAGTACGCCGAGCGGGTCCTCGACGTCGCCGAGGGGATCCCGCCCGGCCGTGTCATGACGTACGGAGACGTCGCGGAGTGGCTCCAGGAAGGCGGCCCGCGCCAGGTGGGCCGGGTCATGGCCCTCTACGGAGGGGCCGTCCCGTGGTGGCGGGTCGTCCGCACGGACGGCGTCCTGCTGCCCGGCCACGAGCTGCGGGCGCTCGAGCACTACCGCGCCGAGGGCACTCCGCTGAAGGAGGCGGGCAGGGCCGCCGAGGGCCACCTGCCCCGCCTCGACATGAGGCGGGCCAGATGGGACGGCGGCACGAGCGCGGAAGGTCACACCTGACAGCTTCCGCCATCGGAGGCCCGTGAGGGGAGCCCGTGGCCCATAAGGGGGAAGCCCGGCACGTCCGTGGCATGGCGTACGTTCGTGAGTCGTGGGACTCGCGGGGCGCGAGCGCCGCGAGGGGTGAACCGGAAGCCCGGCTTCCGCCCCTTCCGTCGGCGTACCGTCGGCTGCGCGCGTCCCCCTCACCCCGCGGCCACCGTCACGCACGCGCGACCGCCTGCCAACCAGCACACCCACCAGGACCGGCGAACCACGTGAGCTCCTCTTCCTCCACCAGGCGCCTGCCGCACCCCCCGGTGCGGCGGGGGAACAGTGGCGCTTACCGACTGGTGCGTACCCCTGGGACCGAGCCGGATCCCCTCCGTCTGGACGCCGCTCAGCGCGCCGTGGTTGACCACAGGGCCGGTCCGCTGCTCGTCCTCGCAGGTCCCGGCACCGGCAAGACCACCACCCTCGTCGAGTCCGTGGCCGCGCGGATCGCCCGTGGCGGGGACCCCGAGCGCATCCTGGTGCTGACGTTCAGCCGCAAGGCGGCCGTCGACCTGCGCGACCGCATGGCCCTGCGGACAGGGGCGGCCCGCGCACCCCGGGCGACCACTTTCCACTCGTACTGCTACGCCCTGGTCCGCGCCCACCAGGACACCGACCTGTTCGTGGAGCCGCTGCGCCTGCTCTCCGGCCCCGAGCAGGACGTCACCGTCCGTGAACTGCTCGCGGGCCAGCCGGAGCTGGAGCGGCTCGGGCTCGACCACGTGCGCTGGCCGGACGAGCTGCGCGCCTGTCTGACCACCCGGGGCTTCGCCGACGAGGTCCGCGCGGTCCTCGCCCGCAGCCGCGAGCTCGGTCTGGGGCCCGACGCCCTGGACGCCTTCGCCCGGCGCATCGGCCGCCCCGACTGGCAGGCCGCCGCGGCCTTCCTCGCCGAGTACCTCGACGTCATCGACCTGCAAGGCGTGCTGGACTACGCCGAACTCGTCCACCGCGCGGTGCTCCTCGCCCGCCGCCCGGAGACCGCCGCCCGGCTCGCCGCCCGGTACGACGCCGTGTACGTCGACGAGTACCAGGACACCGACCCGGCCCAGGTACGCCTGCTGCACGCCCTGGCCGGCGGCGGCCGCACCCTGGTCGCCTTCGGCGACCCCGACCAGTCGATCTACGCGTTCCGGGGCGCCGACGTGAACGGCATCCTCGACTTCCCACAGGCCTTCCCGCGCGCGGACGGCCGGCCGGCCGCCGTGGAGGTCCTGCGCACCTCCCGCCGGTCCGGTGCCACCCTGCTGGACGCGACGCGCCTGCTGACCCAGCGCATGCCGCTGACCCGTCTCCCCGCCGACAAGGTCCGCGCCCTCCGCGAGCCGGCCCCGGTGCGGGACTCGGGCCGCGTCGAGGTCTACACGTATCCCACACCCGGTACGGAGCTCGACAACATCGCCGACATCCTCCGCAGGGCGCACCTGGAGGACGGGGTGCCCTGGAGCGACATGGCCGTCCTGGTGCGCGCCGGGTCCCGCACCATTCCCATGGTCCGCCGCGCCCTCACGGCGGCCGGCGTCCCGCTGGACATCGACGGCGACGACCTGCCCCTGCGCCACGAACCGGCGGTGGCACCGCTGCTGACCGCACTCCGGGCGGTGGCCACGGCGGAGGCGGCGGAACGCCCCGGCCAGGACCCCGAGCGGCCCGGCGAGGACCCCGAGCGGCCCGGCGAGACCCCCTGCTGGCTCGACACCGAGACCGCGCTCACCCTGCTCGCCTCACCCCTCGCCGGAATGGACACCGCCGATCTGCGCCGCCTCGGCCGTGCCCTGCGCGAGGAGGAACGCGCGGCCGGCCACCCGCTGCCGCCGCCCTCGGACGAACTGCTCGCGCGGGCGCTCGCCGAACCCGAGCGCCTGGTCGCGCACGATCCCGCGTACGCGCGCGGGGCCCAGCGCCTCGGTGCGCTGCTCAGGAAGGCCCGGGAGTGCCTGGCGGGCGGCGGCACGGCCGAGGAGGCGCTGTGGGAGCTGTGGGAGGGCACGCCGTGGCCCGCCCGGCTCGAGCGGGCCGCCCGGCGCGGCGGAGCGGCGGGACGCAACGCCGACCGCGACCTGGACGCGGTGTGCGCCCTGTTCGCGACCGCCGCGCGCGCGGAGGAGCGCACCGGCGGACGGGGCGCTCTCAACTTCCTCGAGGAGATCGCGGCCGAGGACATCGCCGCCGACACACTGACCCGGCGTGCGCTGCGGCCCGACGCCGTACGCCTGATGACCGCACACCGTTCCAAGGGCCTTCAGTGGCACCTGGTCGTCGTCGCCGGCGTCCAGGAAGGGCTGTGGCCCGACCTGCGCCGCCGCGGCTCCCTGCTGGAGGCCGACCGCATCGGCCGCGACGGGCTCGCCGAACCGCTCACTCCGGGTGCGCTCCTCGCCGAGGAGCGCCGCCTGTTCTACGTGGCCGCCACGCGCGCGCGTGAGCGCCTCGTCGTCACCGCGGTGAAGGCGCCCGCGGAGGACGGAGACCGGCCCTCCCGGTTCCTCACCGAACTCGGCGCCGAGCCGCAGGACGTCACCGGCCGCCCGCGCCGCCCGCTGTCCGTGGCCGCGCTGGTCGCCGAGCTGCGCGCCACGACGGTCGACCCGCGCGCGTCGGCAGGCCTGCGTGAGGCCGCCGCCCGCCGCCTCGCCCGGCTCGCCGCCCTCGCCGACGACGACGGCCGCCCCCTCGTCCCCTCCTCGCACCCCTACCGCTGGTGGGGGATGTTCGAGCCGACCGAGAGCAAGGTGCCGCTGCGCAACCGCGACCAGCCGGTCGTGCTGTCCGGCAGCGCCCTCGACCAGCTCGCCAACACCTGCGCCCTCCAGTGGTTCCTGGGCCGCGAGGTGAAGGCCGACGCGCCCGCCACCGCCGCCCAGGGCTTCGGCAACGTCGTCCACGTCCTGGCCGACGAGGTCGCCTCCGGACGCACGCCCGCCGACCTCGACGTCCTCATGGAACGCCTGGAGTCCGTGTGGAACGCGCTCGCCTTCGACGCGCCCTGGAAGTCGGCGCAGGAGAAGGAGCACGCACGCGTGGCGCTCGAACGCTTCCTGCGCTGGCACGTGCTGGACCGGACCGGGCGGACACCACTGGCGAGCGAGCACGACTTCGACGTCACCCTCGCAGCGGGTGACTACGAGGTGCGCATCCGCGGCCAGATGGACCGGGTCGAAGCGGACGGCGAGGGCCGGGCGTACGTCGTCGACTTCAAGACCGGCAAGCAGGCCCCGACGGCACGCGAGGTGGAGCGGCACCCGCAGCTGGCCGTCTACCAGCTCGCGGTACGCGAGGGCGCCGTGGACGACGCCTTCGACGGCGTGCGGCCCGAGCCCGGCGGCGCCGAACTGGTCCACCTGCGGCAGGGCGCCGCCCAGCGGGACGGCGGCGACGGCCTGCCCAAGGTGCAGGCCCAGGAGCCACTGGAAGGCGAGTGGGTCGGCGAGCTGCTGGCCAACGCCGCCGGAAAGGTGCTCGACGAGCGGTTCACGCCGAGCACGGGCCAGCACTGCACCCACTGCGCGTTCCGGGCGTCGTGCAGCGCGCGGCCCGAAGGACGGCACGTGATCGAGTGACCCGCGTGACGCATCGCACCACCCGCGCTGACCAGCGCCTCCACCGGCTCGGAGGGGCGATCGCGCACTCGATGTCAGTGCCCTTCGCTAGCCTCTGACGACATGCCCGCACGTATCACCGACCCCGAGCAGCTCAAAGAGCTCCTCGGTATCCCGTTCACCCCGGAGCAGACGGTCTGCATCACCGCACCGCCCGCTCCGCAGGTGATCGTGGCCGGAGCCGGTTCGGGCAAGACCACGGTGATGGCCGCGCGCGTGGTGTGGCTGGTCGGCACCGGCCAGGTCGCCCCCGAACAGGTCCTCGGCCTGACCTTCACCAACAAGGCCGCCGGCGAACTCGCCGAACGCGTCCGCAAGGCCCTGGTGCGGGCCGGCGTCACCGACCCCGACGTGGTCGACCCCGACAACCCGCCCGGCGAACCGGTGATCTCCACCTACCACGCCTTCGCCGGCCGGCTGCTGACCGACCACGGCCTGCGCATCGGACTCGAACCGACGTCCCGCCTGCTCGCCGACGCCACCCGCTACCAGCTGGCCGCACGCGTGCTGCGCGAGGCGCCCGGCCCCTACCCGGCGCTGACCCGCTCCTTCGCCGACCTCGTCAGCGACCTCCTCGCCCTCGACGCCGAACTCGCCGAACACCTCGTACGCCCTGAGGAACTGCGCGCCCGGGACGCCGACCTGCTGCGCACCCTCGCCGGCGCCAAGCTCACCAACGCCGACCTGCGCAAGGTCCCCGAGACGGCCGCCGCCCGGCGCGAACTCGCCGGGCTGGTGCTGCGCTACCGGGCCGCCAAGCGCGAGCGGGACCTGCTCGACTTCGGCGACCAGATCGCCCTCTCCGCGGACCTCGCCCGGATCCCCCAAGTGGGCCGGACTCTGCGCGAGGAGTTCCGCGTGGTGCTCCTCGACGAGTACCAGGACACCTCGGTGGCCCAGCGCATCCTCCTGGCCGGCCTGTTCGGCGGCGGCACCGGCCACCCGGTCACCGCGGTCGGCGACCCCTGCCAGGCCATCTACGGCTGGCGCGGCGCCTCCGTCGCCAACCTCGATGACTTCCCCGAGCACTTCGCGCACCCCGACGGCAGCCCCGCCACCCGGCAGGCGCTCAGTGAGAACCGCCGCAGCGGCGGTCGCCTCCTCGACCTCGCCAACGGACTCGCCGAGCCCCTGCGCGCCATGCACACGGGCGTGGAGGCTCTGCGTCCGGCCCCCGGCGCCGAGCGGGACGGCACGGTCCGCTGCGCCCTGCTGCGCACCCACGCCGAGGAGATCGACTGGGTCGCCGACTCCATCGCCCATCTCGTCCGCACGGGCAAGGCGCCCGGCGAGATCGCCGTACTGTGCCGCACGGCGACCGACTTCGCCCAGATCCAGGGCGCCCTCGTCGCCCGGGACGTCCCCGTCGAGGTCGTCGGCCTCTCCGGGCTGCTCCACCTGCCCGAGGTCGCCGACCTCGTCGCCGTCTGCGAGGTGCTCCAGGACCCGGGCGCCAACGCCTCCCTGGTCCGTCTGCTGACCGGCCCGCGCTGGCGCATCGGCCCCCGCGACCTCGCCCTGCTGGGACGGCGGGCCCGCCTGCTCGTGTCCCACGCGCGCGTGGACGCCGAGGACGACCCGGACCGGCGGCTCGCCGAGGCCGTGGAGGGCGTCGACCCGTCCGAGGTGATCTCGCTCGCGGACGCGCTCGACACGTTCCTCGAAGCACCCCTGGACGGCGCCGGGGACGACGACGGGCTGCCCTTCTCACCCGAGGCACGTGTACGGTTCGCGCGCCTGGCGGCCGAGCTGCGCGAGCTGCGCCGCTCACTGGCCGACCCCCTGATGGACGTCCTGCACCGCGTCCTCGCCGTCACCGGCCTGGAGGTCGAGCTGTCGGCGTCCCCGCACGCCCTCGCCGCGCGCCGCCGCGAGACGCTGTCCAACTTCCTGGATGTCGCCGCGTCCTTCGCCGCGAACGAGAGCGAGGCGAGCCTGCTGGCCTTCCTCGGCTTCCTGCGCACCGCGGCCCAGTACGAAAAGGGCCTCGACAACGCCCTGCCCGGCGGGGAGAACACGGTCAAGGTGCTCACCGCGCACAAGTCCAAGGGCCTGGAGTGGGACGTCGTCGCCGTTCCCGGCCTGGTCACCGGCACCTTCCCGAGCGGCCAGGGCCGCGAGAAGTGGACCACCCAGGCCAAGGTGCTGCCGCACGGGCTGCGCGGTGACGCGGACACCCTGCCCGACATCGAGACCTGGGACTCCCGGGGCATGAAGGCCTTCCACGAGGCCATGAAGGACCACCAGCACACCGAGGAGCTCCGCCTCGGCTACGTCACCTTCACCCGCCCCCGCTCCCTGCTCCTCGGCTCCGGCCACTGGTGGGGCCCCAGCCAGAAGAAGCCCCGCGGTCCGTCCGACTTCCTCATGGCCCTGTACGACCACTGCACCGCGGGACACGGAGAGGTCGAGGTCTGGGCCGAGGAACCCCGGGACGACGAGGAGAACCCCGCGCTCGACCTGGCGACCGCCGACCAGGCCTGGCCGCTGCCCCTGGACGCCGCCGCCCTGACGCGCCGGCGCGCCGCCGCCGACACCGTCCTCGCCCATCTCGAGACCCTCGCCACCGGGGACGCCGGCCACCCGGTAGCCACCCACGACCCCGGCACCCACGACGACCCGGACTGGCCCGCCCCGCCGGACGACGAAGAGCCCGCATACGGCGAAGCCCCCCCGTACGGTGAAGCCCCCCCGTACGGTGAAGCCCCCCCGTACGGTGAAGCGCCCCCGTACGGCGAAGCGCCCCCGTACGGCGAAGCGCCCCCGTACGGCGAAGCGCCCCCCGAACCCGACCCCTTCGACGAGGACCCGGCCGACTGGGACGAGTGGACCACCGGCCGGGCCACGATCCCGCGCCAGGCGACGGCTCCCGAGCCGCCCCCCGCCCGTTCCCACTCCGCCGGGCCGGAACCCGCGCCCCTCACCCCCGAGGAGGCCCGCACCATCGCCTCCTGGGACCGTGACCTGGACGCCCTGGCCGGCGAACTCCTGCGCGCCCGGGAGAGCGTCACGGACGTCCCTCTGCCGACCACGCTGACCGCGTCGCAGCTGCTGCGCCTGACCGCCGACCCCGACGGATTCGCGCAGGAACTCGCGCGCCCCATGCCGCGCCCCCCGCAACCGGCCGCGCGCCGGGGCACCCGGTTCCATGCCTGGGTGGAATCCCGCTTCGAAGAGTTGACGCTGCCCATGCTGGAACCCGAGGAACTGCCCGGCGGCGAGGCGGAGATCGCCGACGAACGCGACCTCGAGGCACTCAAGGACGCCTTCGAACGCACCGAGTACGCACACCGCACGCCCTACCGTGTCGAGACCCCCTTCCAGCTCACCCTCGCCGGCCGCGTCGTGCGGGGCCGCATCGACGCCGTCTACCGGCGCGACGACGGCGCCGGTACGACGTACGAGATCGTCGACTGGAAGACCGGCCGTGGTCGCACCGCCGACCCGCTCCAGCTCGCCGTCTACCGGCTCGCCTGGGCCGAGCAGCAGGGGGTGCCGCCGGAGTCGGTCACCGCCGCGTTCCTGTACGTGCGCAGCGGCGAGATCGTCCGGCCCGCGCACCTGCCCGGCCGGGAGGAACTGGAAGGACTGCTCCTGGGGCAGGCGGAGTGTGACGAACCGCCCGCCGAGGATCCGGGTGCGGGCCGATAGGCTCGTGAGCATGAGCCAGACCCCGGACAGCGCCGTCCGCACGTACATCGAGCAGCACCGCGCCGCCTTCCTCGACGACCTCGCCGAGTGGCTGCGCATCCCGTCCGTGTCGGCGCAGCCCGACCACGCGCACGAGGTACGGCGCAGCGCCGGCTGGCTGGCCGCCAAGCTCCAGGAGACCGGCTTCCCGACCGCCGAGGTCTGGGAGACCCCGGGCGCCCCGGCCGTCTTCGCGGAATGGCCCGCCGACGACCCGGGCGCGCCGACCGTCCTCGTCTACGGCCACCACGACGTCCAGCCCGCCGCCCGCGAGGACGGCTGGGACAGTGAGCCCTTCGAACCCGTCGTCCGCGGAAACCGTCTCTACGCGCGCGGGGCGGCCGACGACAAGGGCCAGGTGTTCTTCCACACGCTCGGTGTCCGTGCCCACCTCGCCGCCACCGGCCGCACCACCCCCGCCGTCCACCTGAAGCTGCTGATCGAGGGCGAGGAGGAGTCCGGCTCCCCGCACTTCCGCGCCCTCGTCGAGGAGCGCGCGAACCGCCTCGCCGCCGATGCCGTGATCGTCTCCGACACCGGCATGTGGGCCGAGGACACCCCCACCGTCTGCACCGGCATGCGCGGACTCGCCGAGTGCGAGATCCACCTGTACGGCCCCGACCAGGACATCCACTCCGGTGCATTCGGCGGCGCCGTGCCCAACCCGGCGACCGCCGCCGCCCGCCTGGTCGCCGCTCTGCACGACGAGCACGCACGCGTGACGGTCCCCGGCTTCTACGACGGCATCGTCGAACTCACCGACCGCGAGCGCACGCTCTTCGCCGAGCTCCCGTTCGACGAACAGCAGTGGCTGCGCACCGCCAGGTCGTACGCCACCCACGGCGAGGCCGGGCACAGCACCCTCGAGCGCATCTGGGCCCGCCCCACCGCCGAGGTCAACGGCATCGGCGGCGGCTACCAGGGCCCCGGCAGCAAGACGATCATCCCGTCCTCGGCGATGGTGAAGCTCTCCTTCCGGCTGGTCGCCGGACAGGACCCCGCCCACATCGAGAAGGCCGTCCGCGCCTGGGTCCCCGATCAGGTGCCCGCCGGCATCCGGCACGAGATCACCTTCAGCCCGGCCACCCGCCCGTGCCTCACCCCGCTCGACCACCCCGCGCTGCGGTCCGTGGTCCGCGCCATGGGCCGCGCGTTCCAGCAGCCGGTCCGCTTCACCCGCGAGGGCGGCTCCGGACCCGCCGCCGACCTCCAGGAGGTCCTCGGCGCGCCCGTGCTCTTCCTGGGCGTCTCCGTCCCCTCCGACGGCTGGCACGCCCCGAACGAGAAGGTCGAGCTCGACCTCCTCCTCAAGGGCGTCGAGGCCGGCGCCTACCTGTGGGACGACCTCGCCGAGCACTGGCGCCGTGCGCCCTGACCGCCCCTCGCCGTCCGGAGCCGTGCCGCGCGCGGGGCACACTGGAGAGGCCGCCCCAGGCCGCATCGGCGCCCGATCCGGTCCCCTTTCCCGCCCTACGTCAACCGCCCGCCGACCCACATCCGTTCCACCGGGGGAGTTGGAAGCACCCGTGACCACCTGGACCGACCACACCGCCGACCGACCCATCTCGCTCACCGCCCCGAGCGGCATCGACCGAGCCGCCCACCACCGGCTCGACGAGGCCTGGCTGGCGGCGGCGTGGAGCCACCCCACGACCCGCTGCTTCGTGGTCTCCGGCGGTCAGGTCCTCATCGACGAGACGGCGGACGGCCGGACCGAACTCGTCATGACCCCGTCCTTCGAGGCACCGCTCACCGAGGCACACCGCTACTTCCTCGGCATCGACGAGGACGGCGTCAGCTACTTCGCGCTCCAGAAGGACGCGCTGCCCGGCCGCATCGACCAGTCCGCGCGCCCGGCGGGCCTGCGAGAGGCGGGCCTGCTGCTCTCCCCGCGCGACGTGGGCCTCATGGTGCACGCGGTCGGCCTGGAGAACTGGCAGCGCACCCACCGCTTCTGCTCCCGCTGCGGGGAACGCACGGTCATCGCCGCCGCCGGCCACATCCGCCGCTGCCCGGCCTGTGGCGCCGAGCACTACCCCCGCACCGACCCCGCCGTGATCATGGCCGTCACCGACCAGGAGGACCGTATCCTGCTCGGCCGCCAGGTCCACTGGCCCGAGGGCCGCTTCTCCACGCTCGCCGGCTTCGTCGAACCCGGCGAGTCCATCGAGCAGGCGGTGCGCCGCGAGGTCCGCGAAGAGGTCGGCATCAGCGTCGGCCAGGTCGAGTACGTCGCCAGCCAGCCCTGGCCCTTCCCGTCCAGCCTCATGCTGGGCTTCATGGCCCGGGCCACCACGCTCGACATCGACGTCGACGGCGACGAGATCCACGAGGCCCGCTGGTTCTCCCGCGACGAGTTGAGCGCCGCCTTCGAATCCGGCGACGTGCTGCCGCCGTACGGCATCTCCATCGCCGCCCGGCTGATCGAGCTCTGGTACGGCAAGCCACTGCCGACGCGGAGCTTCGTGTGAGCCGTCAGCTGAGCCGCGGCATGTGAAAAGGGCGGTACCCGAGAGGTCTCGGGTACCGCCCTCGGCGGCTGCCGTGCGGCGATCAGACGCCGATCTTCTGCTTCACCTGGGCGAGCGACGGGTTCGTCAGCGTCGAGCCGTCGGCGAAGCGCACCGTCGGCACGGTCTGTAGACTTCCCTCCTGCTTGTGGCGGCCAGGGAGGGTCGCCCATGTCTTGGGGAGGGGCAAGGGTGAGCGACAAGCCCAGGGCGCTTGGCGTGGTCCGTCTGTCTGTAGGCAACGAGAACCAGACCGGCGAGGAAACGCAGCGGACCCGCATCAGCAAGCGGGCCGACGCGGAGGAAATGGAGCTGGTCGACTTTGCGGTCGACATCGACGTGTCGGCGTCCATCTCGCCGTGGGTGCGTCCGTCCCTGGGGGACTGGCTCAACAACAAGAAGGACCAGTTCGACCACATCATCATCCTGAAGATCGACCGCATCGCGCGGTCGGTCCGCCATCTCTCGGACATCATCGAGTGGTGCGAGGCGAACGGTAAGGGCCTCATCTCCTGCGAGGAGGGATTCGACCTCTCGAAGCCGTGGGGCAAGACGATCGCCAAGATCCTGGCCGTGGTCGCAGAGGCCGAGTTGGACGCCATCAAGGCCCGCAACAAGGCTTCCCGGGAGACCATGCGGAAGACCGGTCGTTGGCCGGGTGGCCTTGTCCCGTTCGGACGCAGAGCGGTGAAGGGCGACGCAGGCTTCACCCTCGAACTCGACCCCGAGTACGGCCCGACGCTGATCGAGATGATCCGGCGCTTCATCGAGAAGCCGAGTTTCTCGGCCGTCGCCGACTGGCTGAACGAGCAAGGCGTGCCCACGGCTCAGGACATCGCTCGCATCCGCGCGGCGGCAGGCGAGAGCACAACTCGGCTGGCGGACCCGAAGCCTCGGGGAGCCAGGTGGACGCCGACCACAGTGCAAGCCGTACTGGTCAGCCGCTCTCTGCTTGGGGAGTACGTGCGAGCCAATGGCGCCGCGGTCCGCAACGACGACGGCACACCCGTCATGCGGTCTGAGCCGGTACTGAACGAGGAGGAGTGGACGAAGCTGTCGGAAGCCGTCGCCTCGGTCAAGTACAAGAAGCAGAAGGGCTCTACGTCGCCGACGGTGGGCGTGACGTTCTGCATGCTGTGCGGTAGCTCCCTCTACTTCGTGAAGGGGGACCCGGCCAAGGGCAAGCGCGAGCGGTATCGGTGTCACGGCAACAAGAGCAAGGGCATCCAGGCATGCCCGAAGCAGAGGTTCTGGGCAGAGGACTTGTATCCCTGGCTGGAGTCGGCCCTGTTGGGCGAGATCGGCCACCTGGAACGGATGGAGTCGAAGACGACCATCGACGACAGTCGTGCGGCGAAGCTCGCCGTGATCGACGGCAAGATGAACCAGCTCCTGAAGGAACTCCAGCAGGACGAGATCAGCGCCGTCGCGTACGCCTCACAAGTCGCCAGCCTTGCCCAGGACCGAGAGAAAGTCACCAGCCAGGAGGGACCGAAGCCGGTGACCGTGTGGACCGGTACGGGCGAGGGCTACGCGGAGTGGTGGGTGCGGTCGAGCGTCGACGAGCGGCGGGAGTTCCTGAAGAAGCACAAGGTGAAGGCGCACTTCCGGCCCGATGTCCTTGCCATCGATCCAGGCGACCTCATCGAGAACATCCGGCAGCAGGGTGTCTCGTGGTGGGACACACCCGTCAAGGCTTCTCAAGTGCTCGCACCGATCACACCGGTGTCGCTGGCCGGAAAGCCGTACGAGAAGCCCACGACGCTTACGGGCGCAGAGTGGGAGATCGTCAGCCGCTGGGAGGACTTCGAGGCTGAACGCGCGGCGCAGCAAGCGAAGGACGAAGAGGAAGCCAAGGGAGCAGGCGAGGCCGAGAAGGTTACGGCTCCCGTGTGATGCTGCCGAGCGAGCAAGGAAGGCCCCCGACCATGGGGGCCTTCCCCGTTTCAGCATGTTGTACGATGCCGGGCCAGGTCGCCGCCGTCGCTCCCGACTGCACGAGACCGAGTCCAGGCCCGAAGCCTTGGGCGCCCACCTGTGAAGCGCTGTGCCTTTCGCACGGCCACCCCCGCAAAGAAGGGAGACACATGTCCCGCCGTCCGGCGGGGGTCGCTGGCGCACCCGTGTGCGCCTCACAGGAAGGAGCCGCAACCAGTGGCCATCAGCTTCGGTCATGACCGCCCGTGGGGCGGAGTCTCCCAGCGCGAGTACCGGCGCATGGCGCAGGAACCCTGGCACCCGCTCGCCTACCGAGTGCACTTCGCTGCGCTGGGCTGGGCTGACCGCCAGGGTCATGCAGCCTTCGACCCTGGGAAGCTGGCCGCTCTGCTGTGCAAGGAGGGCAAGCCCCTGTCCGACCAGAGCACGACCAACGCGGTCAACCGCGCCAAGAGGTTTGGACTCGTCTCGCCCCGGTCGGGTGCCGCTTGCCTGGTCCTGCCCTCTCACCTCTTCCAGAAGGGGAAGGGTGCACCGGTACCGTGCCGCGTCCATCAAGACCGGTGACCACACACCGCAGGTGTAGCCAGCACACGCCGTACGTGTAGCGACAGGGGCAGTGACCTGCGGAAAGGTTCGCTCGCTCTCTCTTCTGTTACCCCTCGCAGTTGCGGCCCCGCAGGGGCCGACAGAAGGAAGCGGCTTGGCGGCCCACGGCAAGCAGAGAGGGGGCGCGGCAGCGCCCCAAGAGACAGGCATCAGCGAAGTAGTAGGCAGCATGGGCGGCCGGATGGCCGCCACAGCCCGAAGCCTCTACGACAGTGCGGCCCCGCAGGGCCCGACAGGAGCAAGCCCAAGGGGGGCGCTGCCGCGCCCCACAGGCAAGGACGTAAGGCTTCGTTCTGTGCACTCCACCGCCGTCGCCAAGGAGGCAGCACAGGCCTTTGACCAGGCGTTACGCCTCAGCCGGCTGGAGTACAGGCCAGCCTGAAAGGCCCTGAAACCGTGGCAGGATTTGAGCCGGTAAGACACGGCGGTCGGGCAAGGCCCCTTCAGGGGGTCATACCCCACCTCCTTCGCCGTTGCCTCTCCTCCGCCGTCGAGAGGCTGGCCAGCGGCCCGTGTCCCGTGGCAAGCGAACGGCTGTGCGCCAGCGTGGGCGGCTGACAGGCTGTGCCCCTGGTAGACAGGCGAGAGCACAGCGACAGGCAGGCAGACAGGCTCACAGCCTCTTGCCGTTGCGGACACGCGCGGCGCTGGCCAACACACGGCAGAGAGCACAGCCCGACCGTGGCGCAGCGTGACGAGTAACGGGCGTCTCGAAAACCAAGGTTTGTGAGACGAGACGGCAGGCGCCCCGGAAGGGGGCGCAGCACTGTTCAAAACCCGTCTCGAAACTTCCGTCGCAGGCTTGACGTATTGAGACGAGTTCTGAGACAGTCCCGGCCGTGACGACGAACACGATCACCGGTCAGCTCATCGGATATGCCCGCGTCTCGACCGATGACCAGGAAGCGCAGTTGCAGCGCGACGCACTGGCGGCCGCAGGGTGCGCCCGCATCTTCCAGGACAAGGCCAGCGGAAAGAACACCAACCGGCCAGAGCTCACGGCCGCACTGGACTACGCCAGACCCGGCGACACCCTGTGCGTGTGGAAGCTCGACCGGTTCGCCCGGTCCCTCATCGACCTTGTGACCATGGTCGACACCCTTCGAGAGCGGGGCATCGGGTTCAAGGTGCTCACAGGTGCGCTGGCCAACATTGACCCCGGTACAGCTGACGGCCGTCTCATGCTTCAGGTGGTCGGAGCCATGGCGGAGTTTGAGCGCAGCCTCATCAAGGAGCGCACCCGCGCAGGACTCGACGCAGCCAAGGCGCAGGGGCGTACAGGTGGACGGCCGTCCGTCGTCGATGAGGACGTGCTCACCGTGGCCCGTGCCAGGAAGGCGAAGGGCGAGAGCGTGAGCGCCATCGCCAAGGCTCTCGGGATCTCCCGTGCCACTCTTTACCGCCACCTCGGCGAGGGCGCCTGAGACAGGCGTACACGGGTGCGTCCCGAACCAGGAAAGGCGGCCACGGTCCGCCGCCAGTGTCCGCTTGGACTTCCTTGGAGGCTTTCGCGACCGCAGCTCAGCTCTGGAGTGCGGTGGTCGCGAGCCGTGTCAGACCTGCGTGCAACACTGCGGTCCATGTCTCTCTCTGATCTCACTTTCGACCAGTGGCGATCCTTCGAATTGCCTACCGCACGCCGCGTCGCCGAGGAGGCCGCTGGCTTGGTTGACGGTCGGGTGACACTCGTTGAGACCACGGAGCACCTCGGTGCTCCGCTTCATCGCATCCGGATCGAGCGGAACGGACAGGAATTCGCTCTGATACCCGGAGGGCCGGTGTCCCTCGGCTTCGACCTGAACAGTTGGCAACCGACCCCGCAGCAGACTGCCGACTACGCCGAGAGCCTGGAGCAGGGCTTCGGCTACGGATCCGACCTGCGGGCCCACCTCGCGCAGGTGCTCAGCCCCCGCCGGAGCGTCGTCTTGGCCACTGTGCTCATGGCTGTGGAGGACGAGAACCTGACCGAGTTGCCTGCTGACATGCCGGCTGTTCTCGCGGCTCGTGGCCTGCGGATGCCGAGCCCCGACGAGTGGGAGCACGCTTGTGGAGCTGGGGCAGAAACCCTGTTTCGGTGGGGGAACGACTGCCCCCTCGACCGCATCCCCTACGGGGACCGCACGGCCCCGCAGAACCAGCTGAACGCCTTCGGCCTGCGCATCGCCTACGACACCTACCGCACGGAGTTGACGAGCGACGTTACAGCGGTCCACGGCGGAGACGGTGGCGAGTCGGTGTGCGGCGGCTACGGCCACATGCTGGCATGGCTGCCCCTGGCCACCGCCAATCGCAACCCATCCATGGTCGAGTTCGTGTATGGCCCGGATGGTGAGGACCTTTGCGAGGACTTCTCTACTCGGCCTGTGCTCGCGCTCTGAACCTGCGGCTTTGCTACCGCGCGCTCAGAGGTTCTGTCGGTGACGGCCACCAGGTGGAACGCTCAGTCTCTCTGCGCCCTGTGCAGGGCGCGTTCAGGAGACTGCCTCGCATCTACAGCGGTGGTTGCCGGGGGCGGGCCTTGGTCCTGCCGCTGCGGTCTCCCCGGGGCACACAAAACCCCCGATCAGCGTCAGGCCGGTCGGGGGCTGCGTCTCGCAAGGGTCAGACGCCGAGCGCCTGCTTCACCTGGGCAAGGCTCGGGTTCGTCATCACGACCTCAGTGCCACCAGTGGAGGGAACTACCTGAACGGTCGGAACCGTCTGGTTTCCGCCATTCGCCTTCTCGACGAACGCCGCGGACTCCGGGTCCTGCTCGATGTTGATCTCGGTGTAAGCGATGCCCTCGCGGTCCAGCTGGCTCTTCAGGCGACGGCAGTAGCCGCACCACGTGGTGCTGTACATCGTCACAGTGCCCTGCATCTCGCTCGCGCTCCTCTGGCAGCTCGGGAAGGTCGTCCAGGGAAGGAACGCACGCGGACGGGCCGCCATTCCCGCCAGGGAGTCCGGCCGTGCGTGACGCCTGCCGCATGAGTCCGACGTGACACCTGTCGCATCAGTACGACTGCGAGGGCCTCCCTGTGGACAACCGGCACAGCCGTCTCCGGCGACCTGGCAGCATGGCCATGTGACAGCAGCAACGCACTCCACCCTCTTCCCGCGGGTACCGGACTCTGCCGACGCGGTGCTCGAAGGGCTCGACCCCGAGCAGCGCGAGGTGGCCACCGCTCTGCACGGTCCGGTGTGCGTGCTGGCGGGCGCCGGCACGGGCAAGACCCGGGCGATCACCCACCGCATCGCCTATGGGGTGCGCGCCGGGATCCTCCAGCCCTCCAGCGTGCTCGCCGTCACCTTCACCGCTCGTGCCGCCGGCGAGATGCGCGGCCGGCTCCGCCAGCTCGGCGCGCACGGCGTCCAGGCCCGCACCTTCCACTCCGCCGCACTGCGCCAGCTCCAGTACTTCTGGCCGAAAGCGGTCGGTGGCTCCATGCCCCGGCTCGTCGACCGCAAGATACAGCTCGTCGCGGACGCGGCCGCCGCCTGCCGCATCCGCCTCGACCGGGGCGAGCTGCGCGACGTCACCGCCGAGATCGAGTGGTCCAAGGTCACCCAGACCGTGCCCGCCGACTACGCGCTCGCCGCCGCCAAGGCCGGCCGCGCGGCCCCCCGTGACCCGGCCGAGGTCGCCCAGCTGTACTCCGTCTACGAGGACCTCAAGCGCGACCGCGCGGTGATCGACTTCGAGGACGTCCTGCTGCTGACCGTCGCCGTCCTCCAGGACCGCCACGACATCGCCGCCCAGGTCCGCTCCCAGTACCAGCACTTCGTGGTCGACGAGTACCAGGACGTCAGTCCCCTCCAGCAACGCCTCCTGGAGCTGTGGCTCGGCGAGCGGGACAGCCTGTGCGTCGTCGGTGACGCCAGCCAGACGATCTACTCCTTCACCGGTGCCACCCCCGACCACCTCCTCGACTTCCGCACCCGGCACCCCGGTGCGACGGTGGTCAAACTGGTCCGCGACTACCGCTCCACCCCGCAGGTCGTCCACCTCGCCAACGGTCTGCTCGCCCAGGCGCGCGGCCGGGCCGCCGACCACCGGCTGGAACTGATCTCGCAACGGGCCCCCGGACCCGAGCCCGTCTACGCCGAGTACGCCGACGAGCCCGCCGAGGCCGAAGGCGCCGCCCGCCGTATCCGCGAGCTCATCGACGCGGGCGTCCCGGCCGCCGAGATCGCGATCCTGTTCCGCACGAACTCCCAGTCCGAGACCTACGAGCAGGCCCTCGCCGACGTCGGAGTCCCGTACCAGCTGCGTGGCGCCGAGCGCTTCTTCGACCGTCCCGAGGTCCGCAAGGCGGGCGTCGCGCTGCGCGGCGCGGCCCGCTTCGGCGGCAACGACTCCCTCCTGGACGACGTCGTGACCCTGCCGTCCCAGGTGCGCGCGGTGCTCTCCGGCGAGGGCTGGACCAGTGAGCCCCCGGCCGGTTCCGGCGCCGTCAGGGAGCGCTGGGAGTCGCTGGCCGCGCTGGTCAACCTCGCCCAGGACTTCGCCGCCGCCCGACCTGACGCCACGCTCGGCGACTTCGTCGCCGAACTCGACGAGCGGGCCGGCGCCCAGCACGCCCCGACCGTCCAGGGCGTCACCCTCGCCTCGCTGCACTCCGCCAAGGGCCTGGAGTGGGACGTCGTCTTCCTGGTCGGTGTCGCCGAGGGCATGATGCCGATCACCTACGCGAAGACGGAGGAGCAGGTCGAAGAGGAGCGCCGCTTGCTCTACGTCGGCGTGACCCGCGCCAGAGAACGGCTTCACGTCTCCTGGGCACTGGCCCGATCGCCCGGCGGCCGCCCCGTCCGCCGGGTCAGTCGCTTCCTCGACGGTCTGCGCCCCGGGTCGGGTGCCACTCTCGGCCGCTCGGCCGGCGGGGCCCCCGGGGGCGTCGAGCGCGGTGTGCTGAACGGCTCCACGACAGCGGCTCCGCGGCGTACTCAGCGCACCCCGGCCCGCTGCCGGGTGTGCGGCCGCACACTCACCGACGCGGGCGAGATGAAGCTGATGCGCTGTGAGGACTGCCCCTCCGAGATGGACGAGGGACTCTACGAGCGACTGCGAGAGTGGCGTGCGGAGCAGGCCCGGCGCAGCGGACAGCCGCCGTTCTGCGTCTTCACCGACAAGACGCTGGTGGCCATCGCCGAGACCGTTCCCGAGGACGACCGGGAGCTGGCCCGCATCCCCGGCGTCGGCATGCGCAAGCTCAACCGCTACGGAGCCGATGTTCTGGCCATCTGCGCAGGCCAGCAGGCTGATCGGGGTGGCGGGAACGACTGATGCGAACTCGTCGGAAAAATAGTTTGCGCATGCCCCGGCAATCCCCATAGGTTCTAGGCACGGAAGCGGCGGCCTTCTCCAAGGCCCCGGTTCCGTGATGTACTTGCATATCCGAACGGACTGGTTCACCCCAGTCCCAGAGACGCCGAGAGGAGGCGAGTCCAGTGATCAGCATCAACACCGTCAGCACGGCCAAACTGACCGATCGCTCGGCCGTCTCCCTGTGCATGCTCGGCGTCTCGAACCTGGGCACCGGTCTGTCCGGCATCTCTGCCGTGCGTCCGGCGTCCTCCGTTGTCATCGCGGACCTTCCCGTCCGTGAGCGCAGTGAGCGACCGACCAAGGCACTGGAAGCAGTAGCGGCACAGGCCCAGGCCTATGCCTTTGCGGCGGCCGGTGCCGGATTCCGGAAGCAGACGACGCAGCACCACCTGATGTGGGCCTTCCGTGGGCCAGAACCCTGGAGTGATCCAGCCTGATCGCCGATCAGGCCGGCGCCTTCAGGGCCGCGGAACCCCATCCGGGATCCGCGGCCTTTCTGTTTTCCCCGAACGGGGACGGCGGACCGAAGGGGCCTCGGGACAAGAAAAGAACCCGGTACCAAGCCGACACCCGGTCAACCGGCCGGACCGACCAGACGAGGAAGACGATCCGTGCAACTCGAAGCGCACGCCCCGTCCGTACCGCCTTCCGAAACGATCCCCCCGCCCGGCCTCACGGAGGACTCCCCCTTGATCCCGCTCACCGCGCTCACCGCGCTCGACGACGCCATCGAGAACCTCGGCGTGCCCGTCCCCTGCCGCTCGTACGACCCGGAGGTCTTCTTCGCCGAGTCGCCGGCGGACGTCGAGTACGCCAAGTCCCTCTGCCGCACCTGCCCGCTGATCGAGGCCTGCCTCGCCGGTGCCAAGGAGCGGCGCGAGCCCTGGGGCGTCTGGGGTGGCGAGCTCTTCGTCCAGGGTGTCGTCGTCGCCCGGAAGCGGCCGCGTGGCCGCCCGCGCAAGAACCCGGTCACAGCATGAACATCGCAGGAACGATCGACCGCCCCCTCACGCACGACCCCAAGAAGCAGGCCCCGATGAAGCCGTCCACCAGCGAGCCCGCAGGCTCCGCGACTCCAGACTTCACCACCACCGGCGCGACCGACTCGCGTCAGAACAGGACCCGAGAGATGCAACTCATCCCAGAAGCCCTGGCTCGTGCGCATATGCACGAGCGACTGCACGAGGCCGAGCGGGAACGCCGGTCCGTGCGCCTGGTGACCGCCCGCCGGATGCAGCGCCGGGCCGAGCGCGCCTCGCTCCGTGCCCGCCGGGCGCTCGCCATGGCGGTCATGCAGTAACCGATCACGCATCTCCCAGCTGGTCGACGCCACCGCGCACACCACCACCGGTGCGCGGGTGGGCACCGCGGCGTACCTGCTCGGGAGCCAGGTACG
>NZ_JBEXLP010000097.1:0-26016 GCF_040610035.1 Streptomyces sp. NPDC004542 | reverse complement strand
GCAAGCTCCGGTGCTCAACCACCCGGATCACCAAACTCGTCCAGGCCGTCCTGACCCTTCATCTGACCAGCTCAGACTGAGGATGGAAAAGGCTCCTTGCCAACAATGCCCGTCACCGTTCGTTACCACCGATTACGGGCCAGAGCCGTTCGCTACACAGACCCGGGAACTGCAGGCTGGGGGCTACGTCAGGGCGGTGAAGTCGTGATCACCGCATGCGCGTCTCTCTGCTGCAACCCTTTGATTACCCCGGCCGCTGTGGCGAAGTCGTTGTCCATGTGGGGGACGGTGTGCCCGTGGTGACCGCTTGGGCTTTGGACCGGGCCCTGGGTGGGCAGCCGACGGGATACGGCTTCCCGAAGCCAGAGTATGCACAGCGGGGCAGGAAGCACTGCCCGATCGGACCGTCCGAGGCCTCTGTGGTGGGCAATCGCGGACGATGCCGGTTGCATGGCGCTGGATACTGAGGCTGACCGGGCTGCGAGCGTCCGACCGGGCTGGGGAGCGGCCTTTCCGTGGGGCCTGCCCGCGGCTACGACGGCTCGCGGTACGGTCCCGTTCCTCTGTGTGTGCCCTCGCGCGTAGTTGGCTGCCCGTCGCCGTGTACAGCCCGCTCTGGCCGGAGGGATGGGAGACGCCAGGATGGTGATCTGGGATGCGATGCGGTCGGCCGCAGCGGACGGCGGTGAGGTCGTGACACTGCCTGCGGCACCGGCGCCGCACCGTGCGACCGGCCTGGCAAGGCCCCAGGCCACCCTGCTTCGGCAGAGGAACGCACGGGGCGGGGCACCTCACCGAAACAGCGGCCGGCGCTGACCATGGGTGATCTTCGTGTTTCGGATGCGTTGAACGCGATTCTGATCGCGTTGATCGGCTCCGCTCTGCCTCAGGCCAGTGAGACGGGGGCGATGGAGAGCAGCCGGAAGCTGTCGGAGTTCGGGCGTCGGATGGGGGCGCTCGAGGACGACATCGACTATTCGGTGAAGCACATCGGTGATTCGCTGCCGGGTGACGCGGGGCGTTCTTACGTGCGGGCGATCTCGGTGCTGACGGGTGCGCATGGGGGCACGAATTACCTGCGGGAGTACCAGAACTCTCTGAAGAATGTCGCGGCGGGGCATCGTGATCAGTCGCTGAACATTCAGGAGAGTAAGTGGCAGATCATCGCGGAGTTGATCCGTCTGGTGATCGAGTTGACGATTTTGGCGGCGACGGCGTGGATCAATCCTGCGGCTGCGGGTGAGGCGGCCGAGGCGAAGGCGCGCAGCACCGCGGCTTTTCTGACGACGTTGGATCTTTTTCTGCGGCGGACGCATGTGATGCCGAGCCTGAGTGAGGCGTTGGAGGAGGCTTTCCAGGCGTTGGTGGTGCGTCTGGGGCTGATGGCGTTCAACGCGCCGGATATGAAGCCTTCTGGTGTGGACTGGGGTGCGATTGGTCAGAATGCCGCGATCGGTGGTGCGGCCGGCTGGCTGTCGGGTCCGTTGCGGGGGGCTGCGGATCGGTTCAACGGGCTGTTCGGCAGGGAGATGAGTCGTGATCTGACGAAGGACGTGTCGGGCGATCTGACGTCGAAGGTGGGGCGGGATCTGCCGTCGGGGACGAATGAGCTGTCGGTGCTGGACCGGGTGTTGCGGACGCCGGGGAAGGTGTCGGAGTTCGTTGCGGACGGTCTGACGGAGGCGTTGCCGGAGACGTTGCTGGCGATGGCGTTCTACGGGGTGCCGTTCTCGTGGAGTTCGTTCGCGACGAGTTTTTGGACCGCCGGTGTGAGCGAGCGGAGTGAATCGCTGCTTCATCGGGGGGTCGGCGAGAGCGTCGGGAAAGTGCGCGAGGCGATGCGGGGTGCGGCGACCGAGGGGAAGAGGGATGCGTCCACTCTGGAGCAGAAGGGGGCCGCCGGGGAGCCGGGTTATGAGGTGACGGGATCGCAGGCGTCGGGTGGGCCGGCCGGGGGTTCCGGTGGTGTCAACGGGCTGGATGCGCCAGGTGGTCTCGCGGGTCTCTCGTCGCCCGGTGTGCTGCCTGCGTCGTTGTCCACGGTGAGCCCGCCCCCGGGAATTACCAGGCACACGGCGGAGCCCGGCGAGGACACCCGGTCCGGCACCCCGGGAACGGTGAAGCCGCTTCGCGTCCCCACGGCATCCGGCGAGCACACCGGTACCCGGCAGCAGACCGGGGACGGTACCCACGACGTCGGTACACCCGCCGACAGCGGCAGCGGCACCGGTGCCACCGTGGAGACACTGGCCGCGGCGGCGACCACTTCCGCCCCCGTCGCCCCGGACACGCAACGGCCCGCTGCCGCTTCCCAGGGGGCGGGCCGGCCGGCGGCAGTGGCCTCCTCGGAACCGACCCGCACGACCGGCACGGAGCCCTCGCAGAGCAACCGCCCGACCAGCGCGGGCACGAGCCGGACCGCGAGCGGAAGCACGACCGTGGCGGACACGAGCGTGAGCCGTCCCGCCGCCGGCACGAGCGAAGGGACCGCGGCGGCACAGATCCCGGCTGTAGCTCCTCGGCCGACCGCCACCACCGAGCCGGGCGCCTCCCGCGTCAGCACACCGCCGTCATCGGAGGCGACCAGGATCGCGACCGCGACGGCCCACCGGGGGGAGGACTCGTCCCGGCCCGCGGCAGGCCGTCGAAGGGCCACAGCCTCCGGCGGCACCGACCACAGGGCGGCCGAGCCGGTACCGGACACCACCACGGCACCCACCACCGGCCAGATCGACGACCTCCGCCCCGGACTCGCGACGGTCTCCGGGGCAGGGCGGCTGGATCCGGATGAGGATCTGTACCGCACGGTGGATTCCCTGCTTCGCCAGAGGGGTGTCGAGGCGGATCGTGACATGGTCAAGGAGTCGCGTCGGCGTCTGGTGGCAGGCGGCTGGGTCTTCCCCCACATGACGACACGCCAGCTGGCGGAACAGATCGCGGTGGATGTGACCTCGGGATCCAGGGTGGATCCGGCGCGGCTTCGTGGCGGCATGTGGCAAAGCCCGGGCGAGGGGCAGCAGGGACACAGCGGTGAGTGGCAGGAGGCGCCGGGGCAGGAGTCCGGAGTGGCGGAGACGTCTGCCGCGGGGATGTCACAGACCTGGTTGACCGCACCGTATGGGGAACCGAGTGGATCGCGGTACGCGGACTCGGCCGCGACTGGTGCCCTGCCGGACGGCTTCTGGGACGGGTTCACCGCGCCACCGGTCGGGTCGGTGGGTGGTCTGTCCGTTGGGCCGGGTGTCGATGGCATCGGTGCTGATCCGTCGGTGATGGACTGGGCTCGGGATCCGGGTGCGGGCGGGCAAGAGTCGTTCGGTTCGCAGCCCGCTGCGCTTCCGCAGGCGTTCGAGGCGGGGATTGCGCCGCAGTCTGCCGCGGCCGGGGACAACACTGGGACCGGGGATGCTGGAACAGGTGATCTGTTCGGGTCACCTGGTCCCGGTGATGGTGAGGTCTCAGGGGCGGGGAACGGCGAGGACGACTGGGAGGGAGACCTGTTCGGTTCCGATGGCGAGGATGACGGTGATGGTAATGATGGTGAGGGTGGTGAGGGTGCGGTAAGGCTGCGTCGGGTGGATCCGGCTGCCGCTGGTGCCTTTGTGCAGGGGCTGTTTCTTCCCACTTTTGAGGTGCCGCCGCCTCCTGTCGTGGTGTGGCGGGGTCCGAGGACCGGGCGGGAGGACAGGGCCGCCGTTGCGGACGTGCCGCCTCCGGTGTTGGTGGAACGGGTGCTGCCGCAGGATCCGCAGTCGGGACAGTGGGGACGGGTGTGGCCGGGTGAGGAGTACTTCCGCCCGTACCGGTGGGGGCGTGCTGCGCAGGAGATCGTGCCTCGTGATGAGGTGCCGGGCCTGCTCGCGGTGCTGACCGGGCCGCAGGCGTACGGGACTTGGACGGATGAGTCGGTGGCCGATGCGCTGGCAGAAGCCGGGCTCTCCCTGGAGAAGGACCGCTACCCGCATCTGCGTCACTTGTATATCGCCGCGGTGGTTCAGGAGACGGTGGACTGGCTTCAGCAGCACGGGCCGGATACCGCGGCTGAGGCGTGGTGGCTGTCTCGTGTGCGGGACCTGTTCGTGCAGCAGGGTACGGGTGTGACAGCGGAGCCCGGGCCGGTCTCACTGCTCGGGCAGGAGTATCCGGTGGACCTGCACGGCTGGCTGCAGGGCGTGGCGGCGGGGCGGACAGCGCTCACTCCGCAGACCCTCCAGGCCCTGGAGCGCACCGGTTACACCACGCAGGGCTCCGAACGGCTGAGGGCGGCCGAAGAAGCCAGGGACGACAAGGCAAGAAGCGGGCTGACGGTCGGTGAGGTCGTTGATCACCTGCGGCGGTTCTACCAGCACAACCGTCATGCCAAGGCGGATCAGCTTCCTGGCTCTGACTGGACGGTGTCGGCCGGTGGCAGGGACATCTCCCTGGGACGCTGGCTGAGGGCCATCAGCCGGGGCAGGGCAGCGGTCGCGCCTCCCACGTTCGCGCGCCTGCGGGAGGCAGGCCTGCCGGAAGCCGACGAGATCCTCTTCCTGCCTCCCACACCACCTCACCGGCGCGCGGGCGTCGATCCGTTCCAGGCCGCCCGCGCCCTGAGCCACCACTACGAAAACAACCCCACTGCCCAAGGCAAACTCCCCTCTCAAAAGGAGTCGTTGAAGGGCGCTGGTGCCCCGGACGTCCCTGGCAAATGGTTTTACAGTGTGTACAGCGGGGCTACGGGTGTGTCGGTGGAGGGCGTGGAGGCCCTGATCGCCGCCGGCCTGCCCACCACCATCCCCGGCAAGCCCTCCGCCATCCGGCGGACCGTGTCCGCACAAGCCCTCCAAGCCCTGCGCGACCACTACGCCCACCAAGGCCAGGAACCCGACGCACCCCTCCAGGACCCACCCGCCGACACCGAATTCATCGACGCCTCAGGCACCACACGCTCCCTGACCCAATACATCGGCCACCTGCGCACCCACAATGTGCAACTCCCCAGCAGTCACGGACTGCCCGCCAAGGTCGTCACCCACCTCCAGCTCAACACCCACACCCGGCGCGCGGGCATCGATCCGTTCCACGCCGCCCGCGCCCTGCACCACTACTACCGCAACAACACCAGCGCCCAAAATCAACTCCCTTCTAGAAAAGATCTGTTGACGGGTGCTGGTGCCCCGGACGTCCCTGGTAAGTGGTTCCGTAATGTGTACAGCGGGGCTACGGGTGTGTCGGTGGAGGGCGCGGAGGCCCTGATCGCCGCCGGCCTGCCCACCACCATCCCCGGCAACAAGCCCTCCGCCATCCGGCGAACGGTATCCACACAAGCCCTCCAAGCCCTGCACGACCATTACGCCCACCAGGACCAGGAACCCGACGCACCCCTCCAGGACCCACCCGCCGACGCGGTGTTCATCGACGCCTCAGGCACCACACGCTCCCTGACCGAATACATCGGCCACCTGCGCAACCACGGCGTACAACTCCCCGAAGGTCACCGCCTGCCCGACAAGGTCGTGACCCACCTCCAGCTCGGCACCCACACCCACACCCGGCGCACGGGCACCGATCCGTTCCACGCCGCCCGCGCCCTGAGCCACTACTACGAAAACAACCCCACCGCCCAAGGCAAACTCCCCTCAGATGACACGCTGTTGACGGGTGCTGGTGCACCGATCGTGAACGGCAAGTGGTTCCGCAATATGTACAACGGGACTACGGGTGTCTCGGTGGAGGGCGCGGAAGCCCTGATCGCCGCCGGCCTGCCCACCACCATCGGCAACAAGCCCTCCAACATCCGGCGGACGGTGTCCGCACAAGCCCTGCAAGCCCTGTATGACCACTACATCCGCCCGGACCAGGAACCCGACGGACCCGTCCAGGACCTACCCGCCGATGCCGAATTCATCGACGCCTCAGGCACCTCACGCTCCCTGACCGAATACATCGGCCACCTGCGCAACCACGGCGTACAACTCCCCGAAGGTCACCGCCTGCCCGACAAGGTCGTGACCCACCTCCAGCTCGGCACCCACACCCACACCCGGCGCGTGGGCATCGATCCGTTCCACGCCGCCCGCGCCCTGCGCCACTACTACCGCAACGACACCAGCACGGCAGGAAAACTCCCCCCTGAAAGCACGCTGTTGACGGGTGCTGGTGCACCGACTGTGCCCGGCAAGTGGTTCCGCAGTGTGTACAGCGGGGAGACGGGTGTGTCGGTGGAGGGCGTGGAGGCCCTGATCGCCGCCGGCCTGCCCACCACCATCCCCGGCAACAAGCCCTCCGCCATCCGGCGAGCGGTGTCCGCGCAGGCTTTGCAAGCCCTGCGCGACCACTACGCCCACCAAGACCAGGAACCTGACGCGCCCGTCCAGGACCCACCCGCCGACACCGAATTCATCGACGCCTCAGGCACCTCACGCTCCCTGACCGAATACATCGGCCACCTGCGCAACCACGGCGTACAACTCCCCAGCACTCACGGACTGCCCGACGAAGTCGTCACCCACCTCCAGCTCAACACCCACGCCCGGCGCGCGGGCCTTGATCCGTTCCATGCCGCCCGCGCCCTGCGCCACTACTACCGCAACGACACCAGCTCCCAAGTAAAACTCCCTTCTAGGAACGCGCTGTTGACGGGTGCTGGTGTCCCGGACGTCCCTGGTAAGTGGTTCCACAATGTGTACAACGGGACTACGGGTGTCTCGGTGGAGGGCGCGGAAGCCCTGATCGCCGCCGGCCTGCCTACCGCTGCCGGCAAGAAGCCCTCCGCCATCCGGCGGACGGTGTCCGCACAAGCCCTCCAAGCCCTGCGCGACCACTACGCCCACCAGGGCCAGGAACCTGACGTCCAGGACCCGCCCGCCGATGCCGAGTTCATCGACGCCTCAGGCACCTCACGCTCCCTCACCGAATACATCGGCCACCTGCGCAACCACGGCATACAACTCCCCAAGGGGCACGGGCTGCCCGACCGGGTCGTCACCCACCTCCAGCTCAGCACCCCCACCCAAGCCCGGCACCCAGGCATCGATCCGTTCCACGCCGCCCGCGCCCTGCGCCAGTACTACGACAACAACTCCAGCGCCCAAGAAAAACTCCCCGCTGATGACACGCTGTTGACGGGTGCTGATGCACCGACCGTGAACGGAAGGTGGTTCCGCAATGTGTACAACGGGACTACGGGTGTCTCGGTGGAGGGCGCGGAAGCCCTGATCGCCGCCGGCCTGCCCACCACCATCGGCAACAAGCCCTCCGCCATCCGGCGGACGGTGTCCGCACAAGCCCTCCAAGCCCTGCGCGACCACTACGCCCACCAAGGCCGGGAACCCGACGCACCCATCCAGGACCCACCCGCCGACACCGAGTTCATCGACGCCTCAGGCACCTCACGCTCCCTGAACGCATACATCGGCCTCCTGCGCACCCACGGCGTACAACTCCCCAGCAGTCACGGACTGCCCGACAAGGTCGTGGCCCACCTCCAGCTCAGCACCCCCACCCGTGCCGTGGGTGATAGCACCAGGAAGAGGAAGGCTCCTGCTGACTCCAGCGCTCCTGCGGCCAAGCGGAAGCGCGCTGCCGGGCGGCAGGGGACAAGTGCGCGGCCTGCCGACCCGGTCGTCGCGGGGCTGCCTGGGACATCCTCACCCTCGGGTGAATCGTTCCCCACCGGGGACCTCGACGCCCCACCACCGCACGCCCCCGGGGCAGGGAGCGGCGGCCGCTCCGCGGCAGGGCATCGATCCGCGTCCGGCAGCATGCCGTATGAACCCGGTGCCCCCCTGGCCGGTCCGAGCGACCAGGTACTGGATTCCCCGGGTGTTGGTGTGGGTTCGTGGGGGCTCTTCGGCGCCCACCTGCCGGACGCCGGTTTCACCGTGGTGGCGCCTCCGGGACCGGAACCCGCGGCGACCTCGGACGCCGGGTCCGCACCGCACTCGTTCACCGGTGCGCATGCGCCCGTGTCTCCTCACCCGGTGCCCGGCGGGACAGTGTTCACGAGTGGGCAGAATGCGGCCCGCGGGCTCGGCGAGACCGAAACGCACGGTGATGAGCAGACCTGGGCAGGCCTTCAAGGGCGAGGCGCCGGTGGTTCTGGATCCGGAGCCCGAGGTTCGGTCCCGCACTGATGGCGGGGAGACCGAGAGGTAGAAGCCCGTGATGGTGGGCTTCGCGGAGATGTCGCGGAGGGTGGACGGCGGACGGCCAACGCCATGGCGAGGACCTGGCCGGACGGATCGCGGTGAGAGCGGTGCCGAACCGGTGTCCGGATCTCCCACCGCCGACCGTCTGGAGCACGGGACGCGGGAACAGGCACCGCTCTCGGGCGGACGTACCCGAACGTGCTGCCCTCCCCTCATGCGGAGCCCGCACCGTTCCCGGCGGCGAAACCACGGAAGCCGGACCGGACCGGCTGCGCGCCACCGTTGACGAACCGCGGGTCGCGGCGGAGTCGATCACGGGCGGGAGCCGCACGGTGAGCGGCGGCGCCGGCTCGGGCTCGTCCTGGGTCCCTCGCTCAGCCGTTGCTCGTGCGCTCCAGGTTCATCCGTCCGGCAGCGTCGTCGGAAGCGGTCCGCTGCTGCGGGAACAGCTGGTCCGCGGGCGGGTCCGGGCGGTGGTCGGCCAGGTCGAGTTCCGCTCTTTCGGCGAGGGTGTTGACCGCCGCGTTGAAGCGTTCCATGGACGTGGGGTTGTCCGGTCCCAGTACGTATTCCTTGAGGGTCCGGCGGGCCGCCGTCATCGGGTCGCGGTGGGGATCGCGTACCGAATCGAGGATTTCCGTGAGGCGGGTGCATTCGCGGTCCAGGAGATATGCGCCGCCCGCCGTGGTGTACGCGGCGCGGAATTCCTCGTCGGGGAGATCGTGGGCGTTGGTCAGGACGTACGGCTTGAGGCTGGCCACGAAGTCGGCGACCACGGAGGAGACGTCGCTGATGAGGATGTCCGCCTGGTTGAAGCAGTCGTAGAGGGTGGGGAGCTGCTTGAGGATGACGTTGTGGCGGACGGGGCCGCGGGACTCCCAGAAGAGGCGGTGCCATTCGGCGCGCAGGGCCTGCCATTCGGCGGCGCCGTCCCGGTCGGGGACGCGGGCGTCTCGGGTCTGCTGGGTGTAGTCGCCCTCGCCGCGGCCGGCCAGTTCGTCGAGGCGGGCCTGGATCTCCTGGAGGCGGGGCGTGGCGGCGGCCACCGCGGCCTCCGCCCCGGCCGCGTCCCGGCGCTCGTTGTCGGCCCGCAGCAGGGCGCGGACGGCCTGGTCGGCGGCGGCGGCCTCCGCCGAGCGCTTGCCGGTGAGGGGGTGGGGCTTGTAGAGGACGCGGACGTTCTCGGTGAGGAGCTTCTCGATCAGCGGCACGCCCATCGGGATGAGGGACGTGTGGCAGTCGTCGTCGCTCCAGCCCTCCCAGGTGGGGGCGTACAGGACGACGGGCAGCGGGCCGGGGGTGTGGTCGGCGTGCGGGCGGATCGGGGACAGCTGGGGGCGGCCCACCTCGACGATGGACTCGTCGCTGATGGCGTGGCGTACGCGCCGGTAGCGGTCGCGGCCCGCCCGGCCGGCCACCCAGATCTCGTCGTAGACCTTGCTCACGCGGTTGCTGCTGGCGAGCTTGTCGCTGTCGCCGTGGCCGATGAAGACGTGCTTGGCCTCGGCGACGCGCAGCATGTGCACGTTCTTGCCGGCGTTGCCCGGGTAGAGCACGACGCGGACGCCGGACAGGTCGAGCTCGGCCAGGTCGTCGGCCTTGGGCACGCACAGGACCGGGATCCGGGTGCGGCCGAGGTGGCGGAAGGAGGCCTTCTCCCGGAGGATGATCACCGGGCGGCGGTCGAGCCGCTCCAGCGTCTCGATCCACATGTTGACCTGGTACATGAAGTCCCGGGAGACGGCGGCGAAGCTGAAGTACAGCGCCACCTCGGGGCGGTATGCGGCCAGTTGCCGGTTGACCTCGGCGATCGTCTCGTCCCGGCCGGGCGTGCGGCGGGCCGCGCGGAAGTGCCGGAGCAGTGCCAGTACGGCCGCCACGGACAGGCCGGTCGTCAGCGTGTAGCCGACGCCCGCCGGGTACCACGTGCCCGTCGCCAGCGCGGCCAGCAGCCCCGCGTGGGCCGGCAGGTCGAGGTGGAGGAGCTTGCGCAGGAAGCGCCGGTTGAGGAGGGCGGCCGGGCTCTGCGGGATGCGCGCCCCGCTCATGTCGAGGTTGCGTACGACGACGGGCAGGCCGCGCCGGATGCTGATGGCACGGTGCACCGCGGAGTACAGCATCACCAGCGCGAAGTGGACGCTGAACACGGCCAGTCCGGCGACCAGCACCGCGTCCGGCGCTTCCGTGCGGTCGGCGAGGGCGAGCAGCATCACCGTCCGGATGGCGAACCGCATCGTGCGGCTCAGCTGGAGCGTCGCCAGCCGGCGTACGAAACCGGGGGCGCGGGCGTGCAGCACCTCGTCCGCGAGGTAGGTCACGGCCGACGCCACGGCGAATCCCCACAGGGACGGCAGCAGGGCGAAGACCGGGAGCGCGGCGAAACCCGCGCCGAACAGCAATACAAGGAATAGCTCGGTCTTCCCCCGCACCCTCAGGGCAGCGCAAAGCCAACGGATCGCCATGGACAAGGATTCCCCCCGGAATTCTGTCTTCTACACGTCTGTACGGGCAGTTCGACAGCGACCGAGGGCCAAAGGTTGTACACCTGAACGACCGAGATTATTCATTTCCTGTTACGGAATGGGTCGTTCTCCTTTCGCCGTACCGACCGCGCTCCTGCCCTCCTGCCCCCTGCCCTGGAGCCGTGCCGCCGCCTCCCGGATGGCCGGGAGCTTCGCGGTGAGGGCCGCGCCCGGGCAGGTCGTCCTGTAGCCCTCGTTGTGACCGGCGACGGCGGGCAGGGTGACGGCGGTGCCGCTCTTGAAGCGGCTGGCGCTGCTGCTGGAGACCAGCGCCACCCGGGACCGCGGGTCGACGCCGGCCAGGCCGAGCTTCCAGGCGGTCAGCGCGGCGATCGCGTCCGTCATGGCCCGCGGGACGGGGATCCCGGCGGTGAAGGTGCCGAGGGCGGCGATGCCGGCGGTGCGGTGGTTGAAGCCGAGGGCGTGGGCGCCGGTGACGGGGCGGTCGGCGCCGCCCGCGCGGCCCTCGTAGACGGTGCCGCAGCGGTCGACGACGAAGTTGTAGCCGAGGTCGTCCCAGCGGCGGGCGCCGGTCTGGCCGGAGTACAGGGCGCGGATGATGCGGGGCGTGTCGGTACAGGCGTAGCCGTTGGGCGAGTCGGTGTGGTGGACGAAGACGGCGACGACCTTGTCGTCGTAGCGCGGTGGCGGCTGGGTGTGCCGGGCGGTGCTGGTGTCCAGCCAGGCGGAGCGCGGCAGGATGCGCGGCCGGGCGGCGCGGTGGCGGGCCGCGGGATCCGCCCGGCCGGCTCCGGCGGGGGCCGCCGCCGTCCGCGTGTGCCGGGCCGCGGCGACCGTGTCCTCGATGCCACGGGCGCACAGCGCGGTCGCGAGGACGGCGACGAGGCCGGGCAGACAGCCCAGCAGGGTGCGGGCGGCGGCGCGTGCGTCCATGGTCCCAATGTCGGCGGGGACCGCTCGGCCCGCGATGTGCGCTGTGCCACCTGGCGGAACCATCGTCCCGGTCCGGAACGTTTCTGGGGGTACACGGGCCCGTGGCCGGATCCTGGGGTGCCGGGTGCGTGCAACTGATCACTGGGCCCGTCCCACCCGTACTAGGGGGTCCGAGAGAAAGGCGGCTCCGTGGACGTGCTCGACCTGGTGCTTGTGCTGGTGATCCTGGCCTACGCGGCGTCCGGTTACCGGCGTGGGCTGGTGGCCGGCTGCGTCTCGCTGGCCGGGTTCGTGGGCGGGGCGGTTGTGGGTGTGTGGGTGCTGCCGTGGGTGATGGACCTGGTCACGCGCGGAACGCCGGCGGCGACCGTGGCCGCGGTGCTGACGGTGCTGGTGCCGGGCGTGGTGGGGCACGAGCTGGCGGGGCGGCTGGCGCTGCGGCTGCGGCGCGAGCTGGACGAGGGGCCGCTGCGGGTCGCCGACGGGATCGGCGGGGCGGCGGCGAACTCGGTCGCCGTGCTGATCGTGTCGTGGGTGGCCGCGAGTGTGCTGGGCGCGTCCTCGTCCCTGACGGTGACCACGGCGATACAGGACTCCGCGCTGCTGGGCGCGGTGCAGAAGGCGATGCCGGACACCACGCCGACGTGGTTCTCGCGGGCGACGTCCGCCCTCACCGAGGCGGGCTTCCCGCAGGTCTTCAACCCCTTCGAGAACGAGTCGACGGCCCGGGTCGCCAAGCCCTCCGGCGACAACGTCACGCCCAGCGCCACGCGCGCCGCGAAGACGAGCACGGTGAAGATCGAGGGCGTCTCCGGCACCCAGGGGCGTGAGGGGAGCGGGTTCGTGTACGCGCCGGAGCACGTGATGACCAACGCGCACGTGGTGGCGGGCATCGACGCCCCGACCGTGAGCATCGGGGGTGTCGGGCAGTCGTACGAGGCACGCGTGGTGCTCTTCGACCCGGACCGGGACGTGGCCGTGCTGTACGTGCCGTATCTGCGCGCTCCCGTGCTCCGCTTCGACGACGACGCCTCACGCGGTGACTCGGCGGTGGTCGCGGGCTACCCGCAGGACGGCGACCTCGATCTGCAGGCGGCCACGGTGGCGAACCGGGTGCGGGCGACCGGCCAGAACATCTACAACGACGCCACCGTCACCCGCGAGATCTACTCCATACGGTCGACGGTCCGGCCCGGCAACTCCGGCGGCCCGCTGCTGACCACCCGGGGCCGGGTGTTCGGCGTGGTCTTCGCCCGCTCCACCTCGGACGACGAGACGGGGTACGTGCTGACGGCGGACGAGGTGTCCGCGGACGCCGCCCGGGCGAAGAACGCGACGGCGCCGGTGGACACCGGGGAGCTGGCCACCTCCTGAGCGTCACAGGGGGCGGCCCATGAACACGTCGTCCACGTACTCCCCGCCCAGCAGGAACTCCCCCGGCAGCACGCCCTCCACGACGAAGCCCTCGGACGCGTACAGCCTGCGGGCGGGGGTGTTGTGCCCGAGGACGCGCAGGGTGATGCGGCGGGCGCCGCGCCGGCGGGCTTCCGCGACGGCGGCACGCACCAGCGCGCGGCCGACGCCCAGCCCGCGGGCCTCGTGCGCGACGGCGAGGCCCTGGATCTGCCGTACGTGCGCGTTGCAGTCGAGCGGGGTGGGGCGGCCCAGGCGGACGTACCCCACGACGCGGCCGTCCGACTCGGCGACCAGGTGGTCCTCGACCGCGTGCCGCTCGTCGAAGAACGGCGGGTACGGGGGCCGCGGCTCGGGCATCACCGCGTGCAGGTGCGACCAGGTGGCCACGTCGATGAGTGTCAGTGCCTCGCCGTCCTCGGGCCGGGCGGTGCGTAGGGAAGCGTCGGACATGCCGGTCACCCTATGGCGGGGGCCGGGGCCCGTCCGGCGATTTTCCCGGCGCCCGCCCGGAGGCCGGGGCCGGGCCGGTCACCCGGTGTGGCAGACGCAGGTGCGGCAGACGGAGGTGCGGCAGACGGAATGGCCGGACAGGCCCCCGGACCTCACGGGGTTTTCACGCACGCACGGGGCAGGATGAGAGGCATGCAAAGATCACGCATCGCGGTGACCGGCGCCTCCGGTCTCATCGGCAGCGCTCTGGTGCGGTCCCTGACCGCCGACGGACACGAGGTGGTGCGCCTGGTGCGCCGTGCGGCCCGGAGCGAGGACGAGGTCTGCTGGGACCCGGAGGGGCAGTACGTGGACGCGGCCGGGCTCATCGGCTGCGACGCGGTGGTCAACCTCGCCGGCGCGGGCGTGGGCGACCACCGCTGGACGGACGAGTACAAGCGGCGGATCCGGGAGAGCCGGGTGCTCGGCACGGCGGCGCTGGCGGAGACCGTCGCCTCGCTCGACGAGCCGCCGCGTGTCCTGGTCAGCGGCAGCGCGATCGGCATCTACGGCGAGACCGGGGACCGGGTGGTCGACGAGGACACCCCGCCCGGGGACGGTTTCCTGCCGTCGGTGTGCGTGGAGTGGGAGGAGGCCACCGCGCCGGCGCAGGAGGCGGGCGTGCGGACGGTGTTCGCGCGGACCGGGCTGGTGGTGGCCCGCGGCGGCGGCGCGTGGGGACGGCTCTTCCCGCTGTTCAAGGCGGGGCTCGGCGGCCGCATGGGCGACGGGCGGCAGTACTGGTCGTACATCGCGCTGCACGACGAGGTGGCCGCGCTGCGCCATCTCATCGCCGCCGACGGGCTGTCCGGGCCCTTCAACCTGACCGCCCCGCAGCCGCTGACCAACCAGGAGATCACGGAGGCCATGGGGCGCGTACTGCACCGGCCGACGGCGTTCACGGTCCCGGCACCGGTGCTCAGGGCCGCGCTGGGCGAGATGGCGGGGGACGTGCTGGGCAGTCAACGGGTGGTGCCCAAGCGACTGCTGGAGTCGGGGTTCACCTTCGCGTTCCCGGGGATCGAGGACGCGATCCGAGCAGCCTGATGAACTCCTGTGACCGTATGCGACCGCCGTGCGACCGTGCCCTGTTCATGCGCGACTGCATCTGACCGATCAGGGCCCTAGCCTCGATCCGAACTCGGGTATCCCTGGAGCCTGCTGGGGGCGTGACGTCTCCACCGGCCGCACAACCTCGAGGAGGGGCCTCGTGCTTGAGCCCGTGTACCAGGTGGACGTCGTCATCGTGGGAGCCGGGATCGCCGGTCTCTCGGCGGCACATCGGCTGACCAGCGCAGGAGTGACGACCGCGGTCCTGGAAGCCGCCCCGGGTGTGGGCGGCCGGATGTCGACGGAGAAGGTCGACGGCTTCCGGCTCGACCGGATCGGCCGGCTCCTGTCCACGTCGTATCCGGAGCTGCGCCAGACACCGGGGCTCGACGCCCTCGTCCTGCGCCCCTTCGCGCCCGGCGTCCTGCTGCACCGCGACGGCCGCCGGCAGCGCGCGGGGGCACCGGCGGCCGTCGGGAGCGCAAGGGGCGCACTCCATGCGGTACGCGCCCTGGCAACCGCCCCCAGGTGCGCGGCGGTGTCGCCCGTGCGCAGGACCGGTGCCCCGGTGGGCGGCGCCGTCGACCAGGCGCGCCTCCAGGCGGCTCTCGCCCGGATCGCCGGTACGCCCGTCGCACGCCTCCTGGCCCGCCCCGAGCTGCCCGCCACCGAGGCCCTCGCCGCCCGCGGGGTGCCCGCCCGCACCCTCGACGGCTTCCTGCGCCCGCTGCTCGCCGCCCTGCTCTGCGACCCGGAGCTGACCACCTCCAGCCGGTGCGCCGACCTCGCGCTGCGCTCCTTCGCCGGCGGCCGGCTGTGCGTGCCGGAGGGCGGCGCCGAGGTGCTGCCGGACCTGCTGGCGCGGTCCCTTCCCCCCGGTACCGTGCACACCGGGGTCCGGGCCACCTCCGTGGCCACCACGGCCGTGACCACCGCCGAGCACGGCGAGTTCCGCTGCCGTGCGGTCCTGCTGGCGACCGACGCGCGTGCCGCGGCCGAACTGCTGCCCGGGCTGCGCGTGCCGGACTTCCACCCGGTCACGGTGGTCCACCACACGACCGACGAGCCGCCGGCGACGGGCGCCTCGCTCCTGCTGGAGGCGGACCGCGGCGGCCCCGTCGCGCACACCGCGGTGCTCAGCAACGTCGACCCGAGCCGCGCGCCCGCGGGCCGGGCGCTGATCTCCTCGACGGTCCTCGGTACCCCGCCCGAGGGCGTCGACACCGCCGTACGCATGCACCTGTCCCGGCTGTACGGCACCTCGACGCGCCGCTGGGAGACGCTGGCCGTGCACCACACGGCCGAGGCCGTCCCCGCGATGCGCCCGCCGCACGACCTGCGGCGGCCGGTGCGGCTGATGGCGGGCCTGTACGTGTGCGGCGACCACCGTGACACCAGCACCGTCCAGGGCGCGCTGCACTCGGCCCACCGAGCCGCCGCCGCGGTCCTGGCGGACCTCGGCGCGTCAGGCTCGATGCACCGAGCGGACCCACCGACCACCCTGAAGAAGGCGGCCTGAGCCCTGGGCGGCGGCCCGGGGCCGGGGCGGCCCGGAGTCGGGAAGGACGGCCCGGGTCCGGGGCGATCCCGAGGTCGCGGATGGCGGCCTGAGGTCGAGGAAGGCGACCCGGGGCCGGTGACGCGCCCCGGGTCGGGAGTGTCGGCCTCGTCGGCGGTCCGGGCTCGGCGAAGGCGGCCCGGATTCGGGTCCAAGGCCCGGGTCCAAGGCCCGGAGCCGGGGCCCGGAGCCGGGGCCCGGGGCCCGGGGCCCGGGTCTGGGACTCGAGGCCCTGGACCGACCGTGGCCCACGGCCAGGCCGGGGCCGGGGCCGGAGCCCCGGAAGGGGCAGGGGCTCAGCCGAGGGCCGCGATGCGGTCGCGGTTCAAGGCCCGGGTCCAAGGCCCGGGGCCGGGGCCGGGGCCGGGGCCCGGGGCCCTGGGCCGACCGTGGCCCAAGGCCAGGTGCCAGGCCGGGAAGGGGCAGGGGCTCAGCCGAGGGCCGCGATGCGGTCGCGGTAGCCGCGGACCGAGGCCGCGTCGCGGTAGGGCTCCAGCCGGCGTTCGAAGTCCCTGACGTACTCGACCGCCCGGACCGAGCGCATCTCCGCCGCCTGCCCGGCCGCCTCCGCGCCCAGCGCGCAGGCCTGGTCGAGTTCACCGAGGCCGAGCCGGGCGGTGGCGAGGACGACCCGGCAGAACAGCCGGCTGCGGGCGTACGAGGGGGCGCGCAGTTGCAGGGACCGCTCGGCGTGCTGGGCGGCGGCGCGGAACTGCTGGAGGTCCCGGTGGCAGTGCCCGAACTCGTCGGCGAGCTGCGCCTCGTCGAAGAAGCGGGCCCAGTACGGCACCTCGTCCCCGGGGCGGGCCGCCTCCAGGGCTCGCTCGGCCCGCACCAGCGCGCCGGTGCACGCCCGCACCTCCCCCAGCACACCGTGCGCCCGCGCCTCGGCGGCGTGCAGCAGCGCCTGCACGACGGGTGGGGCACCGCCCCCGACGCCCTGCTGCGCCACGCGGGCCAGCTGGACGGCCTCCCGGCCGTGCCCCAGGTAGACGGCCTGGCGGCTCATGGTGACCAGGACGTAGGAGCCGTAGGTCCGGTCCCCGGCCGCCTGGGAGAGCCGCAGCGCCTGCACGAAGTAGCGCTGGGCGAGTCCGTGCGCGGCGATGTCGTACGAGGTCCAGCCCGCGAGGCGGGTCAGGTCGGCCGCGGCGGCGAACAGCCGGCGGCCGGTCTGCTCGCCGTAGGTGCCGCGCAGCATGGGCTCGCACTCGTGCTCGAGGTAGCGGACCAGGGCCTGACGGGCGTGGCCGCCGCCGTAGGCGTCGTCGAGGGTGCGGAAGAGCTCGCCGACGGAGCGGAGGGCGGCGATGTCGCCGGCGGTGACCTTCTGGCCGGGGCCGCGCTCGGCCTGGCCGCGCTGGCGGGGCACCACCGGGCGGCCCCGCGCGGGCACCCGGGCGGGCGGCTCGCCGCGGGCCACCTTGTCGTCGGGCCGGCCGATCAGCCAGTCCCGGCTGGGCACGACGAGGCCCGCCGGGGTGAAGGCGATCTTGCGCAGCTCGGCGTGGCTGCCGGAGTCCTTGCGCCACAGCCCGCTGACGATGTCGACGGCCTCCTCGGGACCCGCCGCGAACTCCAGGCCCGCGTAGACCGGCGCACAGGCGTCCAGACCCAGGTCCTGGGCGGTCAGACGGCGGCCGAGACGCCGGGTGAAGACCTCGGCGATGAGCGCGGGAGTGGTCCCCCTCGGCTGCTGGCCGCGCAGCCACCGGGTCACCGATGTCTTGTCGTATCTCAGGTCCAGCCCGTGTTCGAGACCGAGCTGGTCCACGCGGCGGGCCAGACCCGCGTGGGAGAACCCCGCTTCTGCGATGAGCGCGGCGAGCTGACGGTTGGGGGTGCGCTGCGCGGGTCGTTCCGTCATCTGCGGTGCGGTCTCCTGCCTTTCGAACCCAAGCAGCCTGGCCGCTTGCGCCCGGATTGCCTGTGAGCAGCCCTTATGGCCTCGTGAACGGCGCGAATGTAGCTGAGGGTGAGCAGGTGATCACACGCTTTCGCGTTCATTCATCCGATCGTGTGAGGATTGCCCCCGAGGCTGACGCGCCGCGCCCGGACGTACAGTGGCGTAGGCACGTTACGTGCCTTACGAGCTTCTAGGGAGGCGCTTGCCGTGAGTGGGTTGCGGTTCGTCCGCATGGGATTCGGTGCCGAGGCCGTGGACTACCAGGTGGCCTGGGACGAGCAGCGCCGGGTGCACGCGGCGCGGTTCGCCGACGAGGTCCCCGACACCGTGCTGCTCCTCGAACACCCCCCCGTGTACACCGCGGGCCGCCGCACCGAGGACAGCGAGCGCCCCCTCGACGGCACCCCGGTCATCGACGTGGACCGCGGCGGCAAGATCACCTGGCACGGCCCGGGCCAGCTGGTCGGCTACCCGATCCAGAAACTGCCGCGCCCGGTGGACGTGGTCGCGCACGTACGACGCCTGGAGGAGGCGCTGATCCGCGCCTGCGCGGAGTTCGGCCTCGAGACCACCCGGGTCGAGGGCCGCAGCGGGGTGTGGGTCCTCGGTGACCCGGTCGAGCAGCGGCCGGCGCTCGGCGGGCTGTCGCTGGACTTCGACCCGCGCCTGACGGACGAGGAGTTCGACCCCCGGATGAACGGCCCGGAGTACGCGCCCTCGAACGCAGGCCAGCGCCGCGAGGACCGCAAGATCGCCGCGATCGGCATCCGGGTGGCGAAGGGCGTGACGATGCACGGCTTCGCCTTGAACGTGAACCCGGACAACAAATGGTTCGACAAGATCATCCCGTGCGGCATCCGGGACGCCGGGGTGGCCTCCCTCGCCGGCGAGCTGGGCCGCGACGTGACGATCGACGAGGTGCTGCCGGTGGTCGAGCGGCACCTGAGGGACGTACTCGAGCACGCGGAGCTCAAGCCGCGGGAGATCGAGCGCACGCCGGCGTGACGGCCGGGCGCGGCACCGGCTCCTCTCGCCCCGCCGCCCCGCCCTCCCCCACACCCCAGGGGCTCCTCCCCTTCGACCCCGCCAGGGGGATCCGCCCCCCTGGAACCCCACCCCTCGGACGCCGGAGGGGCTGGATTTCGCACGGGCGTACCCTTGAGCACGCCGAAGAACCAATCGCTAGGGAGCCGGTCGTGTCCGCAGTCGCACCCGACGGACGCAAGATGCTGCGCCTGGAGGTCCGCAACAGCCAGACCCCCATCGAGCGCAAGCCCGAGTGGATCAAGACCCGGGCGAAAATGGGCCCCGAATACACGAAGATGCAGAACCTCGTCAAGAGCGAGGGCCTGCACACGGTCTGCCAGGAAGCCGGCTGCCCGAACATCTACGAGTGCTGGGAGGACCGGGAGGCGACCTTCCTCATCGGCGGCGACCAGTGCACCCGGCGCTGCGACTTCTGCCAGATCGACACCGGCAAGCCCGAGGCGCTGGACCGCGACGAGCCGCGCCGCGTGGGCGAGTCCGTGGTCACCATGGACCTGAACTACGCCACCATCACCGGCGTCGCCCGCGACGACCTGGAGGACGGCGGCGCCTGGCTGTACGCCGAGACCGTGCGCCAGATCCACCGGCAGACGGCGGACCGCGAGGGCGGCCGGACGAAGGTGGAGCTGCTGGCCCCCGACTTCAACGCGGTCCCCGAGCAGCTGGCCGAGGTCTTCTCCGCCCGCCCCGAGGTCTTCGCGCACAACGTCGAGACGGTCCCCCGGATCTTCAAGCGGATCCGCCCCGGCTTCCGCTACGAGCGCTCGCTGAAGGTCATCACCGAGGCCCGCGATCACGGCCTGGTCACCAAGTCCAACCTGATCCTCGGCATGGGTGAGACCCGCGAGGAGGTCAGCGAGGCGCTGAGGCAGCTGCACGAGGCCGGCTGCGAGCTGGTCACCATCACGCAGTACCTGCGCCCGAGCGTCCGCCACCACCCGGTGGAGCGCTGGGTGAAGCCGCAGGAGTTCGTGGAGCTGAAGGAGGAGGCCGAGCAGATCGGCTTCTCCGGTGTGATGTCCGGCCCGCTGGTCCGCTCCTCCTACCGTGCCGGACGGCTGTACCGGATGGCCATCGAGCAGCGTCATTCGGCGGCTCCGCGGCGGGACGGCACCCAGATCGCCGCGCAGGCCGTCTGACGCGCGGCCGTCCCGTCTGCCCCGTACGGGCGCGAGACACACGTGTGAAGTCACGCACAAGGAACTACCGGCCAGTAGTGACCGATACGACGCGGTCCTGACCGTCCTCGCAGATGAGGGCGCCCGTCAGGGCCGCGTCGCCGTTTCTGCCCGCTCCCATCAGGCTTCATTGCCGTTTGACCGGTCGGACACGCCCTGGTAACACCAAACAGTGACGCTGGACTCACGCCGCGTACACCCGTATCCGCAGCCGTACGTATCGAGGGGGACCTCCACATGCAGGCCGCGCCCGTTCGCGCCACCGCCATCCCGTCGTTCACCGACGCACTCCGAGCCGTCGAGTCCCTGCTCATGAGCGGCGGCCAGCGCACCGCCCGCCGCAACGCCTGGACCTCGGTCCTGGAGGACCGCCGCCGCGCCAAGGACCGGGTCGAGGCCGAGCGCGTCCTCGAGCAGACGCTCAGCCCCCGCCCCATGACCCGCCCCTGAACCGCGCCCTCCGGGACACTGCCGTCGTGGGCGTCCCCGGGGCCACGTAGACTTCGTGGCATGGCGAGGAAGGAAACCGCAGCGGACGCTGCGAACCCCGGGCGACTGAAACAGATCGCCCTTACCTACAAGATGACCCGCAAGGCCGACAAGAAGATCGGTCTTGTACTCGCAGCCGTCGGCATCGGCATTCTCGGTGTCTTCCTCGCGATCGGCTTCTTGATCGGGCACCCCATCTATCTCGGCATCCTGGGCCTGCTGCTCGCCTTCCTGGGGACGGCGATCGTGTTCGGCCGCCGGGCCGAGCGGGCCGCCTTCGGTCAGATGGAGGGCCAGCCGGGCGCCGCCGCGGCCGTGCTCGACAACGTCGGCCGGGGCTGGACGACCACCCCCGCGGTGGCGATGAACCGCAGCCAGGACGTGGTGCACCGCGCGGTCGGCAAGGCCGGCATCGTGCTGGTCGCCGAGGGCAACCCGAACCGGGTGAAGAGCCTGCTGGCCGCCGAGAAGAAGAAGATGAACCGCATCGTCGCCGACGTGCCGGTGCACGACCTGATCGTCGGCACGGGCGAGGGCCAGGTCGAGCTGAAGAAGCTGCGCACCACGATGCTCAAGCTCCCGCGGGTCCTCACCGGCCCCCAGGTGACCGCCACCAACGACCGGCTGCGCGCGATGGGCGACCTGATGAGCAACATGCCGCTGCCGAAGGGCCCGATGCCGAAGGGCATGCGGATGCCGCGCGGCGGCGGCCCGAAGGCCCGCTGACCCTCTCGCACGGGTACGACGATGGGGGCGCCCGGAGTGATCCGGGCGCCCCCATCGTCGTACCCGTGCGTCCTGCCTCTAGACGCGGACCTCGACCGTCCTGGCCAGCCGGTCGTGCAGCCCGCGGCCGTCGCGGTCCCAGATCAGGGCCGGGATCGCCAGGCACAGCAGGACCGTGCGGACCAGGGAACGCAGCGGCTGGACGCGGCCGCTCTCCACGCCGACCACGCGGATGCCGAAGAGGCGCTTGCCGGGCGTGAACCCGACCGTGCCGACGGTCAGGACGCTCAGGACCAGGAAGACGAGCAGCGCCCAGTTGCTGGTGGCGGGGCTGTAGCCGCGCGTGATCAGGCCGTATGCGATCAGGACGCACAGGCCCCAGTCCACGGCCAGCGCGCCCAGCCGCCGTCCCGGACGGGCGATCGAGCCAGGTCCGTCCTCGGGCAGACCGAGCTGCTCGCCCCGGTACCCGAAGTCGGCACCGGCGTCCTCCATGGCCGCACGCGGCCCGGAAAGCCACGATCCGATTGCTTGCCTGTTGTCCACCCGTCCACGGTACTGCGCCCGCATATGCCCGCCGGACGCCGGGGTGTCCCCCGGTGTGGCCGGGGCTACGGTGGAACCAGCACCGGTTAACTTCTGCGAAACAAATGGGTCACGCCCGAGAAATCACCCGTCCCTAGGGTCGAGGCCAGCGTGTGCCACCGCACTGGCCGCACTTACGAACTACCACCCCGGCACGGGAACGGCCGGGAGTAGGAGGAGCTGGATGTTCCAGAACGCCGACGAGGCCAAGAAGTTCATCGCGGACGAGGACGTCAAGTTCGTCGACGTCCGGTTCTGCGACCTGCCGGGCGTCATGCAGCACTTCACGGTGCCCGTCGAGGCGTTCGACCCGGACGAGGAGCTCGCCTTCGACGGATCGTCGATCCGTGGCTTCCAGGCCATTCACGAGTCCGACATGGCGCTGCGCGCGGACCTGTCGACCGCCCGGGTCGACCCCTTCCGCCGTGACAAGACCCTCAACATCAACTTCTTCATCCACGACCCGATCACGGGCGAGCAGTACTCCCGTGACCCGCGCAACGTGGCGAAGAAGGCCGAGGCGTACCTCGCCTCCACCGGGATCGCGGACACCGCGTTCTTCGGCCCCGAGGCCGAGTTCTACGTTTTCGACTCCGTCCGCTTCGCGACCAGCGCGAACGAGTCCTTCTACCACATCGACTCCGAGGCGGGTGCCTGGAACACCGGCGCCCTGGAGAACAACCGCGGGTACAAGGTCCGCTACAAGGGCGGCTACTTCCCGGTGGCGCCGGTCGACCACTTCGCCGACCTGCGCGCCGAGATCTCCCTGGAGCTGGAGCGGTCCGGCCTGAAGGTCGAGCGCCAGCACCACGAGGTCGGCACCGCCGGCCAGGCCGAGATCAACTACAGGTTCAACACGCTGCTCGCCGCCGCCGACGACCTCCAGCTCTTCAAGTACATCGTGAAGAACGTCGCCTGGCGCAACGGCAAGACCGCGACCTTCATGCCGAAGCCGATCTTCGGCGACAACGGCTCGGGCATGCACGTGCACCAGTCGCTGTGGACCAACGGCGAGCCGCTGTTCTACGACGAGCAGGGTTACGCCGGCCTGTCGGACACCGCCCGCTACTACATCGGCGGCATCCTCAAGCACGCCCCGTCGCTGCTCGCCTTCACCAACCCGACGGTGAACTCGTACCACCGCCTGGTCCCGGGCTTCGAGGCGCCGATCAACCTGGTGTACTCGCAGCGCAACCGCTCCGCCGCGATGCGTATCCCGATCACGGGTTCGAACCCGAAGGCCAAGCGCGTCGAGTTCCGCGCGCCCGACTCCTCCGGCAACCCGTACCTCGCCTTCTCGGCCCTGCTCCTCGCCGGCCTGGACGGCATCAAGAACAAGATCGAGCCGGCCGAGCCGATCGACAAGGACCTCTACGAGCTGGCTCCCGAGGAGCACGCGAACGTCGCGCAGGTCCCGACCTCGCTCCCGGCCGTCCTCGACTCCCTCGAGGCCGACCACGAGTTCCTGCTCGCCGGTGACGTCTTCACGTCCGACCTGATCGAGACGTGGATCGACTTCAAGCGCACGAACGAGATCGCCCCGCTCCAGCTCCGTCCGCACCCGCACGAGTTCGAGCTCTACTTCGACGTGTGATCCGCCCGGTCTGAGCGGTGTGATCCGCCCGGTCTGAGCGAGCCGAGACGGATGAGGGCCGCCACCCCACGGGTGGCGGCCCTCACCGTTGACCGTTGCGCCGTTCCGCCGTTCAGCGCGGCTCTCAGCCGACCACGATCACCACGACCCCACCGGTGTTGAACCCGTTGTTGAAGCCGTTGTTGAAGCCGTTGCGGAAGCCGAAACCGCAGTGGTTGAAGCCGAAGCGGTCGAAGCAGCCGAAATGTGTCGGAGCCTTCGTCGGGACGGCTGCCGAGGCCGTGCCCGCCGCGCCGATGGTGGCGCCGCCGGCCATCAGAACGCCGATCGCGGAGACCGCGACGAGACGCCTCGCGCGTTGTGCCTTCATGAGTGAACCTCCTCCCATCCCTCGTGCGGTCTTGCCGGTGCACGAGACGGATGGCCGCGGCCGCCTGCGAAAATCCGGCGCGGTCGTAGGTGTGCCGCCTGAGTACAGAAGCAGGGCTGGTCACAGCCTGCAGCGCGGCTCTCACTCTCGATGCTAGCTTCCCGGCGACCACCCGGCATCCCGTGCAACCTTCCGCCCTTCCCAGGCTTCCTACACTCGGGGGACCGTCCCTCCTGACCCTGCCGGACGAGAGAGGCTGCACGGGGATGACTGAACCGGACGACTGGGAGCAGGAGTTCGACCACCGGTGGGCGAGCTCGGCCGAGCACAAGGAGCCGTCCGCCCGGGCCCGGATGCTGGCCGCCCGGTGGAAGGAGAACCCGCCGGATCCGGCACCGTTCCGCGCGGACCCGGACCCCGTGGCGCCGCGCCGGTCGTCGTGGATATCTACGGCGGTGGTGCTGGGCTGCGTGGCCGCGGTGATCGTGCTGCTCGGTTACGCCCGGATGCGGGCCTACCGGTGACGCGCCGGCCCCTGACGGCGTTCCGGAGCGCGCCGAAGCGCACCGGGACCTTTTGCTGCTCCTAGGGCCGTTCGGAACCTCTTCATGGGAAGCCTCGGGTGCACACTGGACAGCGGGACGAGTGCCTGACTGCGGGGTGATGGACGATGCAGAGCCGCTTCCGGAGCGACCGGCAGCTGACCGCGCGCATGGGACTGACCCTGTTCCTGCTCGGGTTGCTGTACGTGGGGTTCGTCGCCGCGTTGATCGTGCTGCTGAAATCCTACCTGCTGGTGGTGGTGATCGCGGCGGCGCTGCTCGGCGCCCAGTACTGGTTCTCCGACCGGATCGCGCTGTTCGCCATGCACGGGCGGGTCGTGGAGCGGGAGGAGTACCCCGAGCTGCACGCGGTGATCGACCGGCTGTGCGCCATCGCGGACATGCCCAAGCCGGTCGTCGCCGTGTCCAGCATGGACATGCCGAACGCGTTCGCGACCGGGCGGAACGCCGACAACGCCGTGGTCTGCGTGACCAGCGGGCTGCTCAGGCGGCTGGAGCCGGCGGAGCTCGAGGGCGTGCTCGCGCACGAGCTGTCGCACGTGGCCCACCGGGACGTCGCCGTGATCACGATCGCCTCGTTCCTCGGTGTGATCGCGGGTCTGATCGTCCGGTTCGCGTTCTACTCCGGTCTGTTCGGGGGCCGCAGGGACCAGAACACCGCCGCCCTGCTCGCACTCGTGATGGCCGTCTCGGCGGCCGTGTACGCCATCAGCTTCCTGCTCATCCGGGCACTGTCCCGCTACCGGGAGCTGGCCGCGGACCGCGCGGCGGCGCTGCTGACCGGCCGCCCGTCGGCGCTGGCCTCCGCGCTCACCAAGGTCACCGGCGACATCGCCCGGATCCCGACGGAGGACCTGCGCACGGCCCAGGCCTTCAACGCCTTCTACTTCACCCCCGCGCTGGGCTCCGAGCCCGGGCTGTCCCGGCTCTTCTCCACCCACCCCAGCCTGGAGCAGCGGCTGCAGCAGCTGGCCCGGATCTCCGGCGAGCTGGGTGAGGCGGCGCGGCCGGGCAGGGCGGGGTGAGCATGGGGCTCCTGGACATCCTCCTCGGCCGTACCAGGCCGGTCGCACCCGACCTGGACCAGCTGTTCGCGCTGCCCTCGGCGGCCGTGACCCTGGAGGCGGCCGCCGGGTTCACCCCGACCGGGGGCGGCGCGGTGTGCTTCGCCACGGTCGAGGGCGCGGCCTTCGAGCAGACGCACCGGGAGGTCCAGGCGCTCCTCGACGCGGACACGGACCGCACCGGACCGCCGGTGGAACTGCGCCAGGACGACTACGGCTACTCCTGGCTGGTCTCCCGGCGCACCCCCGACCAGCTGCCCCAGCTGGTCAACGACCTGCACGCGGTGAACAGCTCCATGGAGGCCAACGGCTTCGGCCCGCAGCTGCTGTGCTCCCTGGCCGGTTTCCGGGACGACTCGGGGCACCGGCTGGCGTTGGTGTACCTCTACAAGAGGGGCACCTTCTACCCCTTCGCGCCGCTGCCCGGGCAGCGGCG
>NZ_JBEXLP010000096.1:0-26174 GCF_040610035.1 Streptomyces sp. NPDC004542 | reverse complement strand
CAAGCTCCGGTGCTCAACCACCCGGATCACCAAACTCGTCCAGGCCGTCCTGACCCTTCATCTGACCAGCTCAGACTGAGGATGGAAAAGGCTCATTGACCAAGGGCGCCGCAACTCCAGCCCCTCACTGGGATAGTACGTACGTGTCCCAGCCAACCCGGTGGACGCGAACGATGACGCAGGGAGAGCTAGCGGTGCGCGGAGACGGTGTGGGCAGCTACTTGTACTGGTCAGATCGCCGTGTGGCTGCGATTGCATCCGACAACGGCATCAACTTCAAAGGTCGCGTCAACTGGGCGGTCAAGGCGGCACCGCAGGGGGTTGGGGCCGAGGTGAGTAACAAGGACCGTGGAGACCTATCCCGCTTCGAAATGGCGCGCAAGATCGAGAAAGCCCTCGGTGCTCAGGCCATCGTTGCCTTCGACACGCCGCCACGTGCCCGGTTCGCAAAAGGAGTCGGACAGGTCCACATGGCCAGGTTCACGGCGGGACCCGAGCGCGACAAGGGAGCACTTTTTCACATCAGGACGGCCAGTGTCCGAGGCCAGCAGATCGATCTCGTGCTCTTCGGCAGCATGGACAACTTCCTTGGCCGAGTGCTTCGTCCTGAAGATGCGCCTGAGACGGGTTGGTTCTCCTCCGCCTGGTACGCCATCGCTGAGTTGCTGGAGAGTCGAGGTGGAGAGAACACCTCGCAATGGGACGATCCAGAGTCGCTGTCCGTCGAGGCCCTGAAGGTAGCGCTGTATCAGGGGAGCTCCGGTGATCAAGGAGAGCAGGACGGCCAGCCCTGGACACGTGGATACACGCTCGGACATGCCGATGACAGCGAATGGTTCGCCCAGATCTACACCGACGTTGTGCTGACCGAGGATCGCTGGCGCCTCAGAGGCAGCATGAGCGGGGCACAGCGAATTTTGGTTGGAGCTCCTGTCTGGGTGCGAACCGCGAGCAAAGCATCAGTGACTCGCTACGCAGACCTCCGTAACCGGGCTACTGGTGCCGATCGTCGCCGTCTGCCGTTCCTTCGGTGAGTTCAAGCCAGGTCGGGCAGTAACCGTGACGACGAGCTTCCGTTCGTCCTGCACCACAAGCGCACCAGATCGAGCGGGGAACAGCGGGGAACCACGGTGAAAGAACCGAGCCCTGCGACACCGCACTTCAACCGTTGGCGCAGGTCAGCACGCGGACCCTCCGCAAATGCCCGCAGCTTCCCAAGCTGAGGGCGCCCGCCCCTGCCCCGGCTCCCCCGGAAGTCAGAGAAGGTCCCGCCAGAAGAGGGCCGTCGCTCGCGGGCTCCAACTCTCGTCGACCTCACCGCGCGCCTCGTCGAACTCCTGGTGAATGTAGTCGGCCAGGTCCAGGCCGTAATAGATGATGTCGGTCTGCCACATCGAGAGCACCGGATGCCTGAAGCTTCCTCGGCCGGCAGGCAGGTATCGGTGTGCATAGACAGGCACCAGCACCGGCGCCTCCGCCAGATGATGCCGCGCCTTAGCCAGTGCAGCCGTTCCGTCTGCTGGACGCTCGCCCCAGCCCTCGTACCAGAACGCGTTGTGTTCAACGTCGAGCAGAACACCCTCAACCGGCCAGTCGAGCTGTCGACGCAAGCTGTCCAGATCGCCGCCCCTCCACTCCGGCCACGGCCGGGACCAGGTCTGCCCGTCCTCGGGAGGGACGTTGACCGGGAGGCCAGCCGCAAGGAAGGCTCGGTGATCGTCCGCGAACTCGAAGCCGTACTCACGCTCGATGCGCCCGAACTCGGCGTCCGTCAGCCCCGGCTCGAACTCGTAGAGGCCTGTCTGCGCCAGACGACGTGCGGCGTCCGCGCCCAGGCGTACTCCCTCATTGCTGATCACCGCCGCACGGTAGCGCCGACCGCAGCGAACCGTCACCCGAGTTATGTGCGGGCTCCGTCTCAGTTTCCGTCTCATTCAGCAGCATTCAGGCTCGTTCAGGGAAGACCTGCCCGCGCACACATCCCGGCCGTCAGCCACCCATGAACGCAGGTGAACGCCCTTGTACACACCGCCGCATCCCACCACCACAGTTGGAAAGCGTGTTGGGGGCAACCCCTCACGAGTTCGAATCTCGTATCCTCCGCAGCCGCCTGAACAGGCGGAACGAGGAGCCGAGCCGCAATCGCGGCTCGGCTTTTCGTCGTGCACTGGTTGCAGTTTTGGTTGCATTTACATGCTCTCATCAAGAATATTTCGGCGAGCGGGCGGCCGGATCTTCTCCTGCCGTCGGCTCGTCTCGTCGGGCTGGGCCGGTGGGGGGCGCCGCGGGCTCTGTCTTCGTACGACATCCGCGGATCATGGAACTGCGCCATCCTTGGCGTTGGCGCCGAAGCGGCTTCGGCCCGCTTGTGACGTTTCCCGTCTGTCGAGGTGCACCCTCATGAAGTCCCGATCGACGCTCGCGACCTGGCTGAGCGAACTCGACCGTTCCCGCCTGGCACGCGTACTCGCCATGCGGAAGGACGCGGCTTCCTCTCCGGAACCACGTTCGCTGGGGGAACTGGCGGACCGTCTCCAACGTCCGGGGTCCGTGGCACTCGCCCTGCCGCAACTCACGCTGCCGTGCTTGCAGGCCGCCGAGGCGCTGGCAGCCCTGGGAGCACGAGCGACCCGCGACAGCCTCGCGGAGTTGCTCGGCTCGACATCCCCTGCGGCGGTGCACGCGCTGGACGCGACCCTGGAGGCGCTGTCGGATCGGGCGCTCGTGTGGCACGACGGCAACGAGGTACTCCGCATGTCTACGCCCTTGCGGCAGGCGTGGAGCACGCCCCTGGGACTTGACGCCACGCTGGAGGAACTGCTGGCCGGCACCACCTCGGAGGAACTGCGCGGCATGCTGGCGGTCCTGGGTCTCAAGCCACCCGGCACCAAGCAGCAGCGACTCGCGGCCCTGGTGGAGCATCACAGTAGCGCGGAGCGGGTCGCCGCGCTGGTGGCGGGGGCACCGGCGGCCACACGAAAGTTGCTCGAGCAGAGAGCCAGGTCCACGCCGCGTCAGTCACTGTTCGTCGTGTTCGGGGCTCCTGACCGCGACCTCCCACCAGGCGGCCGATGGGCACTCGACCGCGGGCTTCTGCTCCAGGACCGTCACCAGTACGGACCCGTCCGGATGCCGGCCGAGGTGGCCTTGGCTCTGCGGGGACCCGATTGGCACGCTCCGTTCGAACCTCTGCCGCCCGTCCCACAGTTGGTGCCCATCACCTCGGCGGAGGTGGAGCGGGAGACCGCGGTGGCCGCCACCGCGTTCGCGGCCCAGGCAGCCTCCGTCCTTTCGGCGTGCGCGACCGCCCCACCGGCCCGGCTGAAGTCGGGCGGGATCGGCGCGCGGGAACTGGCCCGGCTCGGCAGGGCCGCCCAAGCGGACGACGCCGTCGTACGCATCGCCCTGGAGACCGCGTACGCCGCCGGACTGCTGGCCCGCGACGGTGATCGCGTACCTCCCACCGAGGCGTACGACACCTGGGCCGAGCAGGAGCCCGCAGAACAACTCGCCGTACTGCTCCGGGCATGGCGGGACCTCCCGCTCACCCCCACCCGGGCGCGCGACGAAGACAACAAGGCGCTTCCGGCGCTCGCCGGTGCGCCTGCCTGCGGCGGCTGTCTGCAAGCCCGCCACGGGCTGCTCACCGCGGCGGCGGGGCTCCCGGCAGGACAGGGTGTGAAGGTCGCTTCGGAGCTGGGGCCGCTCGTGGCCTGGCACCGTCCGCTCGCCGACGACGCCTCGCCCGAGGACACGGCACCGTTCAACACCGTGATCCGCGAAGGCGAACTGCTGGGCGTGCTGGCACGGGGTGTGCTGTCCCCACTCGGTGCCCACCTGGCGGCCCACACCGACGAAGAGCTCGACATCACGGCCCGGCGGCTGCTGCCCCCCGCGACCACGACGGCCCGGATCGGCGCCGACCTCACCGCCGTCGTCACCGGCACCCCGTCCGCGCGACTCTCGGCGCTGCTGGATTCGGTGGCTGACCGGGAGACCAGTGGCACAGCGTCGGTATGGCGCTTCAGTGCCGGCAGTATCCGCCGGGCCCTGGACGCCGGCCGCACTCCGGACGACATCGCAGCCGACCTGGCCGGTAGCTCCGCCACGGCCCTGCCACAGCCGCTGACCTATCTCATCGCCGACACCGCGCGAGGTCATGGACGGGTGCGCATCGCCCCCGCGGCCTGTGTCATCCACGGCGACGAACCCGCGCTCCTGGCCGAACTCGCTGCCCACCGCGCACTGTCCAAGCTCGCCCTGCGGCAGCTCGCCCCCACGGTCCTGGTCAGCGGCAGCCCACCGGCGACGACTCTCGCCGCGCTCCGTGCCGCGGGCTACGCCCCGGTTGCCGAGACCGCCGGGGGAACGGTACGCATCGAGAAGCGCCTGCCGCAGAGGGCCGCCGCCGTCCCGCCCCCGCGAGGGAACATCAGGCGGCGCGGCCCCCGGACCACCGCGACCCGCGCCTCGGACGTGCCCACCGACACCGGGATGGACGCCCTGGCCGACCTCCTGCTCAAGGCCCCGCCGAGTGCACCGGAACCCGACCCGTTCGGTAGCGGGGTGCCTTTCGCGACGGACACCGAGGAGATCGTCGCCGGATACGCGAAGCACCTGTCGTACAGCGACGTCCGCCAGATCGCCCATGCCATCGACACCGGTGCGGCCATCACTGTCGAGTACATCGCCACCTCGGGCAACCGGACCGTACGGACCCTCAGCGACCTGGAACTCGACCCGCCCTACCTCGACGCGTGGTGCCACCTGCGCGAAGCGGAACGCGTCTTCACTCTCTCCCGCATCCATGGCGTGATGCCCGCGTAGGGCTCGGCGGCCAGGCCGGGTGCCTGGGGTGCCACCCCGTGAGCACCTCACAGTACCGCCGGGGGTAGCTGCACGGGGATGACGGAGCGGCGGGGTCCAGGCGGCGCGGGCGCTTGGCTACGGGAGCGTCCCAGCTGGGTGCGGTGGTCATGGGCGCTGGTCTGCACGGTGCCCGTCTGGGCTTTGGGTGCCGTGGCCTGGCACGTGTTGCTTGGCCGTTCTTGGGGGGGACTCTGTGTCCTTCGCTGTAGCCATGGCGATGTCCGCAACCGGTGGCCAGTGGCTGGCCGACGTGATCAAGCGGAAGCAGAGGGACCGCCCGAGCTCCTGAGCCTCAGCCGTGAAACCGGTTGCGCTCGAAGACGGCCTGCCGGCCGCGACCGGGGCGGGCCGGCTAGCGCGTGATCCGTACCGTCTGCGACTCGGTCACCTGGTCCAGGTCCGACACCCGGACCGTCACCTTCATCGTCCAGGTGCCGGGGAGGGGGACGTCGAGGGAGTCGGCGGCCCAGTAGCCGCCGCGGTCGGTGATCCTGGTGTCGATCGGGCCGATCTTCTGGGCGGGGAGGCTCAGCGAGATGCGGAGTTCGGGGACGCTGGACAGGCCGCCGTCGGGGCCGTAGACCACCGCCTCGAGGGAGTTGCGGCCGACCCGGCCGGGGTCGAGGGTGATCTGCACCTTGCCGTTGCCGCCCTGGCCGGCCTGGAAGGGGACGACGGTGACGGAGGCGGTCGGGATGCCGACGGTCGCCGGGGCCGAGCCGTCCGCCGCGGCCGCGGCCTCCGCGCGGGCGGGCAGGGTGCCCGTGAGCACCGTGGTGATCCCCAGCACGGCGACGGCGACGGCCACCTCGGCCAGGGCCGAGCGGCGCAGGGCTCGGTGGACGTCGAGCGGGGAGACCGGGGACGGGGAGGTAGGGGAGGGAGGGGAGGGAGGGGAGGAGGGCGAGGTGGGGCGGGAGGGGGCGTCCTCCGGCTCCGTGGCGGGCTCCGGCTCCGTGGCGGGCTCCGGCTCCGTGGCGGGCTCCGGCTCCGGCGGTGCCGGCCGCGCCCCGACCGGCTCGGGCACCCGTTCCCGTACGGCCTCGCTCACCTCGACCGCCGCCAGCCGTGCCGTCCACTGCCGGGAGAGGGCGGCCATCACCAGCAGCACCGCCACCGCCGCCAGTTTGCCGACCAGGAGCCGGCCGTACGAGCTGTCGGCGAGCGCCTGCCAGGAGCCGAGGCCCCGCCAGGACTGGTAGACGCCGGTGACGGCCAGGACGGTCACGGAGGCGAAGGCGAGACGGGAGAAGCGGGTCACCGTGGCCGCCGGCACGGTGCCGGACTCGGCCGTCCGGCTGAGGAGGGTGAGCAGCGCGGTCAGCCCGCCGAGCCACACCGCCATCGCCAGCAGGTGCAGCACGGAGGAGGTGATCGCCACCGGTACCTGGATGCCGGCCGAGGCGTGTTCGGCGGCCGCCCAGGTCAGGGCGAGGCCGACGGCGAGTACGGCGCCGGCCGCGAGGGCGGGGCGGCCGGGCGGGGCGGCCCGGCGGCGCAGGAGCAGCAGGCCGGCGCCCGCGACGAGCAGCAGGGCCAGGCGGGTGAGCAGGAGCAGGCCCGGGCGGCCGGTCGCGGTGCGGGCCAGCGCGGACAGGTCGAAGGCGGCGGCCGGTGCGGTGCCCTCCTCGTAGGGGGCGCGCAGCACCAGCAGCACGACGGTGGCCGCGGCCAGCGTCCACCAGCCGGTCCTGACCGCCTTCCGCAGCGGGGTGGCGTCGGGCGGGCGGCAGACCGCGGCGAACGTCAGCGTGCCGATCAGCAGGGCGGCGGCCAGGTACGCCACGTACCGCACGATGGTGTAGAGGCTGCCGGTGGCGGGGTTCTCGGCCGGTCCGGGGTCCACCAGCGCGGCGGTCGGGGTGGCCTTGCCGACGGAGAAGGTGAAGGCGCCGGACACCGGGTGGCTGTCGGCCGAGACCACCCGCCAGGCCACGGTGAAGGTGCCCGTGCCGAGTTTCGCGGGCAGGGCGATCCGGACGGTGTCGGAGTGGCCCGGGGCGTGCTGGGCCTCGCCGGTGCGGACCCGGTGGTTGGTGGGGTCGTACACCCGCAGGGAGTCGTCGAGCAGGGCGACGGATTCGGTGAAGGTCAGGGTGATCTGCCGGGGGGCGGACTTGAGTACGGTCCCGTCGGCGGGGTCGGTGCCGCGGACGGCGGCGTGCGCCGAGGCGGGGCCGGCTCCGCCCAGGAGGAGCAGGACCAGCATGGTCCCCAGCAGCACCAGCCCGCGCACGCGCCGCCCGCCGCCCCGCGCGGCACCGGCTCGTGCGTCCGGTCCTCGTACTTCGCCCACGTCACCGCTCCGTCTTCGGACTCGCGTACTTCCCTGTAGGTACGCGGCGGACACCCGTCGTGCTCACCGCGCGGGCCGCGCCTGCACCCCACAGTCCACCCCCAGGTCGTGGCCGGTGATCCGGGAGGCGAGGAGGACGCAGGCGTCGCCGATGCCCTACGCGGTACGGGTCGAGGCCGTAGTGGGCGACCAGGAAGGCGGGCGTGACCGGTCCGTCGGGGGGCACCGGGCCGTGATGCGTCACCGTCATGGGTCATGCGTCCTCGGGGAAGGCTGCCTCCCGCCGCAGGAACGCCAGTCGGGCGCGCTTCTCCGGCAGGTACACGTCCGGGAGGTCGATCTCCGGCAGGACGACCGTCTCGCCCGCCTCGAAGCCCTGCCTGAGGAAGCGGGCGATCGCCTTCTCGTTGCGCACGTCGGGGTCGACGACGATCCGCCGCCGGTCCGGGCCGCGCAGGGCGTACGAGGTGACCGCGTCCAGCAGGGACGCCGTCCAGCCGGTGCGCGCGCCGCCCGGCCCGGGGGGCGCGAGCAGCAGGTGGAGGCCGATGTCGCCGGGGCGGACGTCGTAGCACTCACCGACCCGGTCGGCCGTCGGCTCGTACGTCTGGAGGAGGCCGGCCGGGGCGCCGTCCTTGAGGACCAGGAAGGCGTGGTGGGTGTCGAGCGTGTCCATGTGGGCGTAGATCTCGGCCACCTGGTCCCGGGTCAGGCCCGTCATGCCCCAGAAGACGGCCCGCTCCTCGCTCACCCAGGCGTGCAGGACCCCGGCGTCGGCGTGCGGCTCGAGGGGCAGGACGCGGACGGTGCCGAAGCCCGCGGTCACCTGCTCGTGGACGGCCTCGCGGGTGGCGTACGGGTCAGACATCGGTCTCCTCGGTGAGCTGGTCGAAGTCGGTGACGACGGGGACGAGGTCCCCGGCGAGCCACAGGGGCAGCTGGTCGCGGTGGTGGGGCGAGCCGGGCACGCCCGAGGCGCCGAAGGGGACCACCCAGCGGCTGTCCTCGCGCCGGGCCAGGTCCCACACGTACCGGGCGGCCGGGCCGCGCGCGCTCAGGTCGGTGAGTCCGGGCACGGCGGAGGTACACAGCACGCAGTCGTGGTCGCCGGACAGACCCGGATCGCCGGGCAGACCCGGCTCGCCGGACAGACCCGCGCCGTCGTACGGAACCGTCGGCGTGGGCGGCAGCGCCCGCCAGGGGGCGAGGCGGTGGCGGTCGCCCCAGGTGCCGGTGGGCGGCGCGGCGGCGACCTCCTCGACGGCGGCGCGGACGGCGGCGGCGCGGTCGACGCCGTACGGGTCGTCGGCGGTCAGCAGGTGTTCGAGGGCGTATCCGACGCGCGGGAGGAGGGCCAGCCAGGGGAGGAGGACCTCGGGATACGCGGGCGGTTCGGCGAGGGCGGCGAACGCGGGGTGGGCGGCGAGCCGGCGTACGAGCGCGCCGCGCACCGCCGCGTAGGCCGCCGCGTCCGTGCCGGCCGCGTCCATGCGGCGGTCCCAGGAGAGGAGGCGGTCGCGCAGTGCGGCGGCCCCGGGGGACAGGCCGGCCAGGGCCGCCAGGTGTCCGAGCAGGGGGGCGGCGGAGGGGAGGTGGGTGTCCATGTGGATCGCGGCCATGTCGCCGGGCGACCACCGGTCCTTCTGACGCAGCAGGGCGGTGATGCGGTCGGCGCGGTGGGGCGGGGCGAACTCCACGCCGAGCGGGGCCGCGGGGCCGCGCTGGTTGGCCATCACCGCGATGCCGTCGGTGAACCCGGCGCGGGGCGTCTCGTGCCGGCCGCGCCATTCGTGGCCCGGCTCCCAGGCGGGGACCGGCCGGATCCGGTTGGCCTCCGCCCGCACCGGCACCCGGCCGGCGACCCGGTGCAGCAGCCCGCCCTCGGTGTCGGCGGCCAGTACGACGTTGACGGGTTCGGCCCAGGCGTCCAGCGCGCGGTCCACGTCGGCGACCCGGCGGGCCCGCAGGAGGGGCAGCAGGGCGCCGAAGCCGAGGTCCCCGGTCACCCGGGGCGGATGGCGCAGGGCGAGGGCGGTGGGCGTGCCGAGGTGTCCGGCGGCGGGGTCGGGGCCGTCGAGGCCCTCCGGCCCTCCGGCGATCACCGGTCCCCGCTCCGTCTCGATCACCTCGACCTCGACCGGCTCCTCCCCCGCGATCCGGACGGTCTCCGTGTGCCGGTGGGCGCGGCGCCAGATGCCGTCGGGGCCGAGTGCCTCCACTCCGGCGCCGGTGCGCCGCAGCCGTTCCCGGTAGAGGTCCTGGTAGTCGGCCATCGCGTTGGTGATGGCCCAGGCGACCGTGCCGGTGTGGCCGAAGTGGGCGATGCCGGGGATGCCGGGGACGGCGAGGCCGACGACGTCGAACTCCGGGCAGGAGAGGTGGATCTGCTGGTAGACGCCCGGGTCCTCGATGAAGCGGTGCGGATCGCCCGCGATCAGGGCGTGGCCGGTCGTGGTCCGCTCGCCGGCGAGCAGCCAGCCGTTGCTGCCGGAGGTGCCGGGGCCGTCGGCGGCGAACAGGCCGACCGCCTCCGCGCCGAGGTGCCGTACGGCCTGCTCGCGCCAGAGCTTGGCGGGGAAGCCCGCGAAGAGGATGTGGGTGGAGAGCCAGACGGCGAGCGGGGTCCAGGGCTCCCAGCGGCCGGGGGCGAGGGCGGTGCGGGCGAACTCCGGGGCGTCGGCGCGGGCCAGTCCTTCGTTGACGCCGTCGACGTACGCCCGCAGCCAGTCCGCCGTCTCGGGGTCGCGTCCGTCCAATGCCGCGAAGCAGCGTGCGGCCGTGTCGGCGAGGCGGGCCCTTCTGACGAGGACGTCCCAGGAGAGGGCCCGCGCGCCGAGGAAGGAGGCCGAGGTGCCCTGGGCCCGGTGCCGCTCGACCTCGAGCTGCCAGGCCCGGTCGCGGGCGGTGACGCGGCCCTGGGCGCGGGCGAGTTCGCGTGCGCTGCCGGCGCGCAGGTGCGGGATGCCCCAGGCGTCGCGGTAGGTCCCGGTTCTCACCTTGTGCGCCCCACTTTCCTCCACCGTTCTTTAGGTTAGCCTTGCCTAATTCCTTGCTGGACCGAGATGGTACGCGACCGGCCGGCGGGTGAGCGGCTCGGGCGGCAGCGCTCGCGTGGAGCTCCGCCACGCACCGGGGCATGATCGGGGCATGGACGTCACCCTGCACCTCGCCCAGGACCCCGAGGCCGACGAGCTCCTCGGGCGGTCCCCGCTCGCCGCGCTGACCGGGATGCTGCTGGACCAGCAGGTCCCGATGGAATGGGCGTTCAAGGGGCCGTCGACCATCGCCCGGCGCATGGGCGCCGACGACCTCGACGCGCACGACATCGCGGCCCAGGACCCGGACGCGTTCGCGGCCCTGCTGTCGGAGAAGCCGGCCGTGCACCGCTACCCCGGGTCCATGGCCAAGCGGATCCAGCAGCTGTGCCAGTACCTCGTCGAGCGCTACGACGGCAACGCCGAACTCGTCTGGAAGGGCGTCGACGACGGGCGGGAACTGCTGCGGCGGCTCCAGGACCTGCCGGGCTTCGGCAAGCAGAAGGCGCAGATCTTCCTGGCCCTGCTGGGCAAGCAGCTCGGCGTCCGGCCCGAGGGCTGGCGCGAGGCCGCGGGCGCCTACGGCGAGCCGAAGTCCTTCCGCTCCGTCGCCGACATCACCGGCCCGGAGTCCCTGGCCAAGGTCCGCGCCCACAAACAGCAGATGAAGGCGGCGAAGGCCGCCGGGGAGCAGGCCGCCGGCTGACCGCAGGCCACCGGGCAGGTGCCGGGACGGGTGCGCCGGAGCCGATCGCGGCCGGCCCGAGGCCACCGGGCAGGTGCCGGGACGGGTGCGCCGGAGCCGATCGCGGCCGGCCCGAGGCGCGGCCCCTCGGGGCACAGCGGCCCAGCCCCACGACGGCCCGCAGACGCAGCCCCTCAGGCACGCGGGGCCCGAGCCCCGCGAGAACGCGGGACGCCCGGCCCCGCAACGGCCGGGGTCCGCGGGGCTCAGCGGCCCAGTACCCCGGCGGAAACGCAGCCTCGCAGGGTGCGGGGGACCCAACCCCTGGCGGGGTTGAAGGGGCGTAGCCGCTTCAGGGCGGGAAGGGCGGGGGCGGCGGGGGACCCGGCCGCCCCCGCCGCGGCACCGCGAGCCGCAGCGCCAGCCCTCCGCCAGGGCAGCGCACCGCTCGCCGCACGGCGCGCTCATCCGTGCGGACCCGTTCGGATGGCGGGCCGGTTCCGGCCGGGCCGAGCATGGAGCATGACCGAGTCACCGAGCAGTGATCCCACCTGGGGCCGGGAGTTCGACGACCGGGCCGCGCACGCGCACCCGCACACGGCCGGCCACGCCGCGGGCGGGCACGAGCCGGAGCCGCCGTTCGAGGGGCCCCTGCACGCCCTGTCCCGCGCCGCCTGGCAGGTCGTCCTGGTCACCGGCCTCGCGTCGCTGGTCCTGGGCATCCTGGTGCTGGTCTGGCCGGGCCCCTCCCTGCTCGCCGCCGGTGTGCTCTTCGGGATCTACCTGCTGGTCAGCGGCGTCTTCCAACTGGTCGCCGCGTTCGGCACGCACAAGGCCACCTCACTGCGCGTGCTGGCCTTCATCAGCGGCGCCCTGTCGATCCTGCTGGGGCTGTTCTGCTTCCGCGGGCCGATGCAGTCGATCCTGCTGCTCGCCCTGTGGATCGGGATCGGCTGGCTGATCCGCGGGATCACCCAGACCCTCGCCGCCGCCCACGACAGCACCGTGCCGGCCCGGGGCTGGCAGATCTTCCTCGGGATCGTCACCTTCGTCGCCGGGATCGTGCTGATCGTCTCGCCCTTCGCGTCGATCGCCGTGCTCACCGTCGTCGCCGGCTGGTGGCTGGTGGTGGTCGGCGTCGTCGAGATCGTCACCGCGCTCGCCGTCAGGAGCCGGGCCGAGCGGCTTCCGGTCACCGTGTGAACCGGCGCCGGCGCCGGGCCCGATGGGCCGAGCGGGCGGATCCGGTGCCGCGCGCGAGGAACACCGTACGTCCGGCGGGGAGATGACCTGCCATGAGCACCGCCCGCCGCCCCCCACGCAGCCGCGCCTGGCTGCGGGTGCTCGTGCTGCTGCTGGCGCTGTCGGTGCCGGGCGCGCAGGCGCAGGCCGCCCCGATGCCGCCCGCGCCGTCCGTCCCGTCCGTGTCGTCCGGTGAGAGCACCGGGTACGACCTCCTCGAGCCGGCCCTGCGGCCGCCCTCCTGCTCCGCGCACCGGGCCGGCGTCCCCCTGCGCCCCGTGCCCCTGCCCGACCCGGCCCCCGGTCGCCCCCGGGGCCGCCGCCTCCCCGCGCCGCCCCGGCCCCCGTACGCCTCGTACGCCCTGCGCTCCGTGGTCCTGCGCTGCTGACGGACTCCCGTCAAGAGCCCGGTCAGCCGCCCACCACGAGGCAAGGAACACAGGCATGCCCACAGACCCGTACGCGGTCCTGCGCGCCCTGCTGCGCGCCGAGGCCGTACGCAGCACGGCCAGGCCGGAGGGGAAGGACCCCCAGCGACCCCGGCCGCAGCCCCGGCCCGAGAGGGAACGGGACCGCTGACGCAGCGGCGGGGGCGGTCCTACCGCCTCCGCCGTGCCGTGCCGAACAGGGAACGGGTGATCTCGCGGCCGATCTGGCTGCCCACCGACCGCGCGAGGGACTTGAACACGCCGCTGCCGACGACCTGTTCCACCAGGGACGGCTCCTCCTCGCGCGCCCCGGCCGGCTTCCCCGCGGGCCGCCTCGCGCTCTCCCCAGCGCCCTTCCCGGCGCCGGCCTTCTCCCGCCCCGCCGCGAGCCTCTCGTACGCCGACTCCCGGTCCACAGCCTGTGCATAACGCGGGCGGAGCGGGGACGCCGCCACCGCGCGGTCGAGGGCCGCGGCGTCGGCCGGGGTCATCGACGACTCCGGGGCCCGCAACCGGGTGGCGGCCACCGGGGTCGGGGCGCCCCTCTCGCCGAGGACGGTCACCACGGCCTCGCCGGTCCCGAGGCCGGTGAGGAGTTCCTCCAGGTCGTATGCGGAGTCGGGGAACGTCCGTACCGTGGCCCTCAGGGCCTTCTGGTCGTCCGGGGTGAACGCCCTGAGCGCGTGCTGGACGCGGTTGCCGAGCTGGCCGAGGACGTCGGACGGCACGTCCTTGGGCGTCTGGGTGACGAAGAAGACGCCGATCCCCTTCGAGCGGATGAGCCGCACGGTCTGCGTGATCGCCTCCAGGAAGGCCCTGGAGGCGTCGTCGAACAGCAGGTGCGCCTCGTCGAAGAAGAAGACCAGCTTCGGCCGGTCGACGTCGCCGACCTCCGGGAGGTCGTGGAAGAGGTCGGCCAGCAGCCACATCAGGAACGTGGAGAACAGCCGCGGCTCCTCCCGCACGGCGGCCAGTTCGAGGACGGAGACGACGCCCCGCCCGTCCGCGGCCGTGCGCAGGAACTCGCCGGTGTCGAACTCCGGCTCCCCGAAGAAGTCGGCCGCGCCCCGCGCCTCGAACGCGGTCAGGGAGCGCAGGATCACCCCGGCCGTCGCGGTGGACAGCCCGCCGATGCCCTTGAGTTCGGCCTTGCCCTCCTCGGAGGTGAGGAAGGCGACCACCGCCCTGAGGTCCTTGAGGTCGATCAGTTCCAGGCCCTTGGCGTCGGCGTAGTGGAAGATCAGGTCCAGGGACTGCTCCTGGGTCCGGTTCAGCTGGAGCACCTTGGACAGCAGCACCGGGCCGAAGCCGGTGACGGTGGCCCGCACCGGGATGCCGTGGCCGAGGCCGCCGAGGGCGAAGTACTCCACCGGGAAGGCGGCCGGCGTCCACCGCTGGTGCACCTCGGCGGAGCGGGAGCGGACCCGGTCGTCCGACACGCCCGGCGCCGAGATCCCCGACAGGTCGCCCTTGACGTCCGCCAGGAAGACCGGCACGCCCTGCGCCGACAACTGCTCGGCGATCAGCTGGAGGGTCCTGGTCTTGCCGGTGCCGGTGGCGCCCGCCACCAGCCCGTGGCGGTTGAGCACGGTCAGGGGCACCCGGATCCGGGCGTCGGGGAAACAGTCGCCGTCCCAGAGCAGGGCGCCCAGGTCGAGGGCCGGGCCGGTGAAGGCGTAACCGGAGGCGATCCGCAGGGCCTCGGCCGGGAGGGCCCGGGCGTCGGCAAAGGCGTCGGGAGCGGCGGCGGGCCGCGCGGTCTCACTGTCACTCATCGCAGCCCCCTGTTCCCGGTATGACCGGTATGCGGCGTCTTTTCCAGCGTCGCACTGCGTCGCCTGGGCTGCGCCCGGAACGTCTGGCCCGGTAGGCTTTCCGTGTGATCTTCAAGCGCATCGGAAACGGCCGGCCGTACCCCGACCACGGCCGGGAGAGCACCCGGCAGTGGGCGGACGTCGCACCGCGCCCGGTCCGCCTCGATCAGCTCGTGACGACCAAGGGCCAGCTCGACCTGGAAACCCTCCTCGCCGAGGACTCGACCTTCTACGGCGACCTCTTCGCGCACGTCGTGAAGTGGCAGGGCGACCTGTACCTGGAGGACGGCCTCCACCGCGCGGTCCGCGCCGCGCTCCAGCAGCGCCAGGTCCTGCACGCGCGCGTGCTCGAACTCGACTGACCACCCGGCACCGGTTGCCTTTTCGGGTGGTGTTGACCCTTTCGGGTTCCTCCGACCGGCGTGGAATGATCATCTAGTAGGCACTGTCGCCCGGGCGGCACTACGCTGCGCCCATGAGCATGCTGACTCCCCCTGGCATGGGCGGCCAGTACCGGATCACGGGGGACAAGTACCCGCGGATGCGCCCGCCTCGTCGGCGCGGCAGGCTGGCCTTCCTGGGCGTCGCCTGCGTCACCGCGCTGGGGGTCGCGGGCTGGGGCACCGTGCAGCTCATCGACGTGTTCACCGGCGGCGAGAAGGACACCGCGTCCGGTGCCGAGGCGACGTGCCCGGCCACGACGAAGGTGAGCCCCGCAGCGCGCACCAGGGCGCTGCCGGCGCCCGGGAAGATCACCGTCAACGTCTACAACGCCACGGCCCGCACCGGCCTGGCCAAGCAGACCGCGGACGAGCTGAAGAAGCGCGGCTTCCACATCGGCGACGTGGGCAACGCGACCAAGCAGTACGACAAGAAGATCAAGGGGGCCGGGCTGCTCCTCGGCCCCGCCTCGGCTCTGAACACCTCGCTGCCGGTGGTCGCCACCCAGCTCGCCGGCGCCGAACGGCGCACCGACACCACCCGCAAGGGCGAAGCCGTCGACCTGATCCTCGGCGACGGGTTCAAGAACCTCAGCGCACGGGCGGACGCCGACAAGGCCGTGGCCGAGCTGACCGCGCCCGTGGCGGCGCCCACCGTGAAGAAGAAGGACTGCTGAGGGCCCGCTGAGGGCCCCGCCGGGACGGCCTGCCTACTCGGCCGCCCCGTACAGCCGGTCGCCCGCGTCCCCCAGGCCGGGGACGATATAGCCGTGCTCGTTGAGGTGGTCGTCCACGGCCGCCGTCACGACGGTCACCGGGGTGCCCGCCAGTTCGCGCTCCATGATCTCGACGCCCTCCGGCGCGGCGAGCAGCACCACGGCCGTCACGTCGTCGGCGCCGCGCCTGATCAGCTCCTGGATGGCCGCGACCAGCGTGCCGCCGGTGGCCAGCATCGGGTCCAGGACGTAGACCTGACGCCCGGAGAGGTCCTCCGGCATCCGCGTGGCGTAGGTGGAGGCCTGGAGCGTCTCCTCATTGCGGATCATGCCCAGGAAGCCCACCTCGGCGGTCGGCAGCAGCCGCATCATGCCGTCCAGCATGCCGAGGCCGGCGCGCAGGATCGGCACGACCAGCGGGCGCGGACGGGCGAGTTTCACCCCGGTGGTGGGGGCGACCGGGGTCTCGATGTCGACCGCTTCGGTGCGCACGTCCCGCGTGGCCTCGTAGGCGAGCAGGGTGACCAGTTCGTCGGCCAGCCGGCGGAAGGTCGGGGAGTCGGTGCGCTGGTCGCGCAGCGTGGTGAGCTTGTGGGCGACCAGGGGGTGGTCGACGACGTGGAGACGCATGCGGATAACAGTAACCGCGCCGCACCGCGCCTCGCGCTGGCATCAAACCGCTCGACCGGGGGAAGGTGGAGGGACGGACTGGGGTGGTGTGACTGTGCCTGACCTGCCTGAGAACCGATCCGAGGAGCCCGAGGACACCGCCGGGCGGCGGCAGCGCGTGCCGCCCGAGGAGACGGATGCCGAGCGCCGGCGGCGCCGGGCCCGGTTCCTGCGCGAGCTCGCCGAGGCCCGGGAGTTGCGCGACCGGGTCCAGCCCCGCCGGGCGAAGGTGGCCCGACTCCGACACGCCATGCGCATGCGCACGTTCCGCTGGTAGCCCGCCGCGGGATCTTCCCGGGGGTGTTCCCGGTACCGCCGTGCGTGGACCGCGGGGAAAGCCGCGTACGATCCGCAGGTGGCGGCAACGAGTGCGCTGGTGACTCCGTCGCGGACACGCGGAGGAGTCCGTGCGTCCGTGCGATCAAAACTGCCGGACACAGGGAGCCGAAGACGTCCCCTGAACGCCTTGTTTCTGCCACGATTCCGAGTGGGTGGGGCTCGGAGCCTGAGCTCTCTCCGCCCAAGAACCTCCGCCGGGGGGACCCCCAACCGGCACGCCTATGACCAGTGGGAGAGTCACGGTGTACTTCGCCGCACTGCTCGCGCGCACCGAAGACGGGTGGGAAGCGAGCGATACAGAGCTCGACGATGTGGAGACCCTGTCGGATCTGGCCGACCTGGCCCGGGAAGCCTCTCCCGACGAGGACACGGTGCTCGTTCTGATCGAGCAGGAGGACGCCTGGTTCGGTGTCGTCCGCGTGGACGGTGAGGAGGACCCCCGCATCTACGTCTCGGACGCCGCAGCCGCTGCCCGCAGCGCCTACGGCGAACTCCTGCTCACCGACGAGCTGCTCGGCCGGGAGCCCGGCTCCGACGGCCCCGACCTGGACACGCTGGACCTCGACGGCACCGAGGACGGCGAGTCCGACGACGATGACGACGGGGACGGCACCTCCGCCGACGCCGTGCCGCACAGCCCGGTGGGCGACAGCGAGATCCTCGACGACCTGGGCATCGGCGAGAAGGAGCTGCGCGCCCTGGACGCGGATGACGCGCTGGGCGCGATCGCCGAGGCCCTGGGTGCCTCGGAGGTGCTGGAGACCGTCCGCTGACCGCCCCGGACCCGGACGGGACACCGCGGGGCAGGACACCGGACCCGGTACGCGACCGCTGGCGGGCCACGATGCGGCTCGCCCTGGACGAGGCCCGTGCGGCCGTCCGGGGCGGGGACGTTCCCGTCGGCGCCGTCGTGCTGTCCAGGGACGGTACGACGGTGCTCGCGACCGGGCACAACGAGCGCGAGGCCACCGGCGACCCCACGGCCCACGCCGAGATACTCGCCCTGCGGCGGGCCGCCGCCACATTGAACGCAGCGGCGCGCAGCGCCTCCGGCGAGGGCGGTGGTGGGAGACGGGCGGGCGAGTGGCGGCTGAGCGGCTGCACGCTCGTGGTCACGCTGGAACCCTGCACGATGTGCGCGGGCGCGCTCGTGCAGTCCCGCGTGGACCGGGTGGTCTACGGCGCCCGTGACGACAAGGCGGGCGCGGCCGGTTCGCTCTGGGACCTCGTCCGCGACCGGCGGCTCAACCACCGCCCCGAGGTCGTCGAGGGCGTGCTGGCCGAGGACTGCGCCCGGCTCCTCACCGAATTCTTCCGGGAACGCTGAGGAACCGCCGCGCCGCGGTGCGGAGCGCGCCCGAAAACGGATTTCGGGGCACGGCCCACTGTGCTGTAAGGTCTCCCTCGGTAGCGTGTCCGAGCGGCCGAAGGAGCTCGCCTCGAAAGCGAGTGTGGCGCAAGTCACCGAGGGTTCAAATCCCTCCGCTACCGCCCTGAAAGGGCCTCGTCCATGGGACGGGGCCCTTTGTGCGATTATCAACAGCGCTCGGCGCAGTCAGCGACAGGGGGAGGCCGCGGTGGCGGTGAACGCCAAGAAGATCGCCGTGTACGTACTCGTGGTCTTCGCGCTGTACGTGATCATCACAGACCCGGCCAAGGCCGCCGATTACGTCCAGATAGGCTTCGAGGGCATATCGGACGCGGCCAAGGCCATAGGCGAGTTCATGACCTGGGCCGCCAACGGAGGAAAGAGCTAGCCCCCATGATCCGCCACCTGGTCCTGTTCAAGCTCGACGAGGGCGTCGGGCGCGACGATCCGCGGGTCGTCGCCGGCGAGGCGGCCTTCCGCGCCCTGGACGGCAGGATCCCCGAGATCCGCCACTGGGAGCTGGGCTGGAACACCAGCGACCGGCCCATCGCCTACGACTTCGCCATCAACTCCGCCTTCGACGACCCCGACGCGCTGCGCCGCTACGTCGAGCACCCCGAGCACCAGGCGGGGGTCGGCCTGTGGCGGGAGTTCGCCACCTGGGTGATCGCCGACTACGAGTTCTGAGCGCGGGGTTCCCCCACCCCTTCGGCCCCCGCCGGGACGGCGGGGGCCGCACTGCTTCTTATGGATGGTTTTCGTCATGAATTGCACTCAACACGGCGTTATGAGGTGCTTGCGCACAGTGCACATGTCTTGTGATGCTATGACCGCTTTTGGCGGATGATTGACCGATGAAGAGGTGGCGTTGACCGTGTCGGCCAGTACTGCGCCACCCCAGGAGGAGGCCCCCGCCCCCACCCCCGAGAAGCGCCGCGGCGCCGACACCCGCGCCCTCACCCAGGTGCTCTTCGCCGAGCTCAAGGAGCTGACGCCGGGCACCCCGGAGCACGACCGGGTGCGCGGGGCGCTGATCGAGGCGAACCTCCCGCTCGTGCGCTACGCGGCCGCCCGCTTCCGCTCCCGCAACGAGCCCATGGAGGACGTGGTCCAGGTCGGCACCATCGGCCTGATCAACGCCATCGACCGCTTCGACCCGGACCGGGGCGTGCAGTTCCCGACCTTCGCGATGCCCACGGTCGTCGGCGAGATCAAACGATACTTCCGGGACAACGTCCGCACCGTCCACGTACCGCGCCGGCTGCACGAGCTGTGGGTCCAGGTCAACAGCGCCACCGAGGACCTGACCACGGCCCTGGGCCGCACCCCGACCACCGCCGAGATCGCCGAGCGGCTGCGCATCAACGAGGACGAGGTGCTGTCCTGCATCGAGGCCGGACGCTCCTACCACGCGACCTCGCTGGAGGCCGCGCAGGAGGGCGACGGGCTGCCGGGACTGCTCGACCGCATCGGCTACGAGGACCCGGCCCTGGACGGGGTCGAGCACCGCGACCTGGTACGCCACCTCCTGGTCCAGCTCCCCGAGAGGGAACAGCGAATTCTGCTCCTGCGCTACTACAGCAATCTCACGCAGTCTCAGATCAGCGCGGAACTCGGCGTCTCCCAGATGCACGTCTCCCGTCTCCTCGCCCGCAGCTTCCAGCGGCTGCGTTCCGCGAACCGCATCGAGGCATAAGCCGAGGCACGAAGGGGCGCAGGGGCGCACCGAAGTGGGGCACGGGTTCGTCCGGGGGTCACGGATAAGACTCGCAAGCAGGATCGAGGCATAACCGGCGCGAGCGAATCGCCTACCGGAGCACTTCCCGACAGTTGTGCCCCGAAAAACCGTCAGACCCCTTCTTTCCAGGGCTGATTCGCTTCCCGTGTGTCGACATGTCACTACAGCGTGTTGCCGACATGTGACATTCTGCCGGAAGCGTGTTTGCCGTGGCTCCGGCTCCGGTATTCAGGTGAGGGCTGCGTTCCTTCGTGGGAGCGCCGCCGCGACCGTCCCGCGACCCAAAGGGGGTGGCATGTCCGCAGAACAGGGCAGCTCGAAGGTGCTCACGCCCACGCTGAGCGAGGCAGCACCCAAGGAGCTCGACGCACTCGACGTCCTCGACGACGTCACGCCCCTCGAGCCCGCTTCGGCCCCGGCCGCCGATGCCCCGGTCCTGCCGGTCTCGGCGGACATCGACACCCGCACCCTGTCCCGCTCGCTGTTCCTGCGGCTGGCCGCGCTCGGCGCGGACAGCCCCGAGCGCGTCTACGTCCGGGACACCCTGATCGAGCTCAACCTCCCCCTCGTCCGGTACGCGGCGGCTCGCTTCCGCAGCCGCAACGAGCCGATGGAGGACATCGTCCAGGTCGGCACGATCGGCCTGATCAAGGCGATCGACCGCTTCGACTGCGAGCGGGGCGTGGAGTTCCCGACCTTCGCGATGCCCACGGTCGTCGGCGAGATCAAGCGGTTCTTCCGTGACACCTCCTGGTCGGTCCGCGTCCCGCGCCGCCTCCAGGAGCTGCGGCTGGCCCTCACCAAGGCCAGCGACGAGCTCTCCCAGAAGCTGGACCGCTCCCCGACGGTGGCCGAACTCGCCGCGGTGCTGGGCGTCTCCGAGGAGGACGTGGTCGACGGCCTGGCGGTCGGCAACGCCTACACGGCGTCCTCGCTGGACTCCCCCGCCCCCGAGGACGACGGCGGCGAGGGCTCGCTGGCCGACCGGCTCGGCTACGAGGACAGCGCCCTGGAGGGCGTGGAGTACCGGGAGTCGCTGAAGCCGCTGCTGGCCAAGCTCCCGCCCCGGGAGCGCCGGATCATCATGCTGCGCTTCTTCGCCAACATGACCCAGTCCCAGATCGGCGAGGAGGTCGGCATCTCCCAGATGCACGTCTCCCGGCTGCTGACCCGGACCCTGGCACAGCTCAGGGACGGGCTCATCTCCGACTGACTCTTCTCATGTGACGGGGCGTCAGTCACTATGGCGCGATGCTTCGAGGGACGGGAGCGACAGGGTCCGGTTCGACTCATGGCCGCCGGTGCGCAGTCGTCACGGCAGCGTCGGCGGCCGTCGCCTGCCTGGGCGCGGCCCTGACCGCGTGCGGAAGCGGCGGCGGCGAGGGGTACACGGCGGTCGGCCCGGTGGGCGGATCCCCGAACGCGGCCGCGCCGGGCCCCACGGACGCGGTGACGTTGGTGCCGCTGGACCGCCCCACGCGGGGCGGCGGCACCACCGCCGGCCGGGACGGCGGCACTCCCCGGCCGAGCGGCACGGCGACGGAGCACCACCCCGGACGGTCCGCGTCCGGCCGGGGCACCGGCTCCGTTTTACCGGGAACCGCCGAGGCCCCCGGATCCGGTCGTACGGCTTCGAAGCCGCCGTCTCCCACGCCGGAGCCGCCCTCTCCCACGCCGGCTCCCGGCAGCGGCACCACGGCTCCCGGCGCCGCCGCGCTCACCTGGGGCGAGCCCACGCGTACGGCCACGGACAAGCGGTGGTGCGAGGACGTGACCCTGGGCTTCCACAACTCCGGCGGCACGGCGGTGCGCTCGGGCACGGTGACCTTCGGCACGCACATCGTCGACGCGCTCGGCATCGACTGGGCGACGGTCGGGTCGGCCGAGGACCTGCCGACGCCGATCGGCGCCGGGGCGCGGCAGGACCACACCTGGCGGGTGTGCGTGAAAACCTGGCGCGTGCCGCTGGGCATGCACGTGGAGACGCGCGACGTGGACGTGGAGTGGGAGTAGGGCGCGGAAGTGAGCGGGGGGAGGCGAGCGGGGCGGGGTGAGCGGGGCGGAGGCAGCCGGCGCGGTTACGTGAGCGCCAGCCAGGCCACCGCCGCCACGATCACGATCGCCGCGACGACACCGACGATCAGACCGATGCGGGGGCCGGACGAGGCGGCCGCCTGCTGCTGGCCCTGGGGGGCCTCGTCGACGAACGCGCGGAACATCTGGGTGCTGCCTGCGGGGTCGTAATTGCCCTGGGGGCCTTGGGTGTTAGCCATGGCCCGAGACACTAGCGAATCCGGCAGTGTGGCCCAAGCGGGGGGCCTGGCAGGCCTGGACGCCGCCCGGAGCGCCGCCCACCTGCGCATTTACGACAGCAATACATGCCTTTGCCAAGTTTTTGTTCCCAGTACCCCCGAACTTGTTTGCCTGCAGCAACCAAACAAGTTTATGGTTGCCCCAAGCAACGAATACGGGAGGTGTGATGGCGCAGCAGGCGCAGTTCGAGGAGCTGGCGCGTCAGCTCAGCGCCTTCGGCGCCGTGAAAAGGGACCTGGGACGGATCCTGCCGCCCGACTGCCCGGCCGGTTCCGCCGGCGTGCTGACGCTGCTCAGCCGTCACGGGGACATGCGCATGAGCAAGCTCGCCGAGCTGCTCGCCGTGGACATGTCGGTGACCAGCCGGCATGTGACGCACGTCGCCGAGCGGGGCTGGATCGAGCGGGCACCCGATCCCGCGGACAAGCGTTCGCGCATCCTGCGCCTCACCCCGGCGGGCGAGGCGCAGGTCAGCGAGCTGTCCCGGCGCAGCACCGAGCTGCTGGCCGAGCGGCTGAGCGACTGGACCGACGACGAGGTCGGCCAGCTGATCCGGCTCATGACCCGGCTCAGGGCAAGCTTCGGCGACTGCCGCACCGGCCACTCCAGGGCCGCCGCCCCGGCCCCCGCACCCGTACTCGACACGACCACCCGTACACCCGCATAAGACGTAAGAGAAGGAAGCCCATGGCAACGACCACACCAGCCGGTGTGCGGGCTCACGCCAAGCACGGGGGAGGCGCAGGCGCCCAGCAGGCCCCGATGACGCACCGGCAGATCATGGAGGCGCTCTCCGGGCTGCTGCTCGGCATGTTCGTGGCGATCCTGTCGTCCACGATCGTCTCCAATGCCCTGCCGCACATCATCGGCGACCTGGGCGGCGGCCAGTCCGCCTACACCTGGGTGGTCACCGCCGCCCTGCTGTCGATGACCGCGGCCACTCCCCTGTGGGGCAAGCTCGCCGACCTGTACAGCAAGAAGGCTCTCGTCCAGATAGCCCTGATCATCTACGTCGTCGCGTCGATGGCGGCCGGTCTGTCGCAGAACCCCGGCATGCTGATCGCCTGCCGGGTCGTGCAGGGCATCGGCGTCGGCGGTCTGTCCGCCCTGGCGCAGATCGTCATGGCGGCGATGATCTCCCCGCGTGAGCGGGGCCGTTACTCCGGCTACCTCGGCGCCACCTTCGCCGTCGCCACCGTCGGCGGCCCGCTGCTCGGCGGTGTCATCACCGACACCTCGTGGCTGGGCTGGCGCTGGTGCTTCTACGTCGGTGTCCCCTTCGCGGTCATCGCGCTGATCGTGCTGCAGAAGACCCTGCACCTGCCCGTGGTCAAGCGGGAGGTCAAGGTCGACTGGGGCGGCGCGTTCCTCATCTCCGCCGCCGTCTCCGTGCTGCTCATCTGGGTCACCTTCGCCGGTGACAAGTACGACTGGGTGTCGTGGCAGACGTACGCGATGGTCGGCGGCTCGGTCGTCCTCGGCGCGCTGTTCGTGCTCGTCGAGGCCAAGGCGAGCGAGCCGATCATCCCGCTGCGCCTGTTCCGGAACCGCACCATCACGCTGGCCTCGCTCGCCTCGCTGTTCGTCGGTGTCGCGATGTTCACCGGCACGGTGTTCTTCAGCCAGTACTTCCAGCTGGCCCGCGACAAGTCCCCGACGATGTCCGGCGTCATGACCATCCCGATGATCGGCGGTCTGTTCATCTCCTCGACCGTCTCGGGTCAGTTCATCACCCGCACCGGCCGCTGGAAGGCGTGGCTGGTCAGCGGTGGTGTCCTGGTGACGGCCGGCCTGCTGATGCTCGGCAGCATCCGCTACGACACCGAGTACTGGAAGATGGGCATCTGGATGGCCCTGCTCGGTCTCGGCATCGGCATGATGATGCAGAACCTGGTGCTCGCCACGCAGAACCAGGTGGCGCCCTCCGACCTCGGCTCGGCCAGCTCCACGGTCACCTTCTTCCGCTCGCTGGGCGGTGCGGTCGGCGTCTCCGCGCTCGGCGCGGTGATGGCGCACCGGATCACGCACTACGTCCAGGACGGCGTCTCCGCCCTGAGCCCCGAGTACCGCGCCGCCCTGGCCGGCTCGAGCTCCACGGACAGCATCCCGGACATGAACGCGCTGCCCGCGCCCATCCGGACCCTGCTGGAGAGCGCCTACGGCCACGGCATCGCCGACGTCTTCCTCATCGCCGGTGGCCTGGCGGCCATCGCCTTCCTGATCACGCTGTTCATCAAGGAGGTACCGCTGAAGACGAAGGGCGCCCTGGCGCAGGCCGCCGCGGACGAGGCCCCCGCCGTGGACCCGGCCGTCGCCGAGGCCCAGGCCCCCGCCGTGCAGGCCGTCGCCGAGGTGCCCGAGCCCGCCGGGGAGCGGGTGCCCGGCTGGGCCGCCGCCGGCTCCGCCACGGAGGCGGGTCCCGAGGGCACCCAGCGGTTCGCGGCCGTCGCCACGGTCGCCGGGCCCACCACCGCGGGCAGCGGGGGCGGCACCCCGCTGCACGGCTTCGTCCGCGGCGCCGAGAGCGCCCCGGTCCCGCAGGCCGCGGTCACCCTGATCTCCCTCACCGGCCGCCAGCTGGGCCGCTCGGTCGCGCAGGCCGACGGCTCCTACGCGCTGGACGCGCCGGGCGCGGGGTCGTACGTCCTGATCGCCTCCGCCGACGGCTACCAGCCGCAGGCGTCCACCGTGGTGGTGGGCGAGGAGCCGGTGTCGTACGACATCCTGCTCAGCGGCACCAGCGGACTGAGCGGTGTGGTCCGGGCGGCCGGCAGCGCGCTGCCGGTCAAAGACGCCATGGTGATCGTCACCGATGTGCGCGGCGATCTGCTGGCCACCGGGAACACCGGTGAGCAGGGCGAGTTCACCTTCACCGAGCTGGTGCCGGGCGTGCTGACCGTCGCGGTCAACGCCGCCGGCTTCCGGCCGCGCGCCCTGCCCGTCGAGATCGGCGCCACCGGCGTCACCCGGATCGAGGTCGACCTGGACGCCGGCGCGCAGCTCCAGGGCGTCGTACGGGCCCCGCACGGTCCGCTGGCCGACGCCCGCGTGACGCTGGTGGACGCGGCGGGCAACGTGGTCGGCTCGGCCACCACCGGGACGGACGGGGCGTACGCCTTCACCGACCTGGACACCGGCGAGTACACCGTCATCGCGACGGGTTACCCGCCGGTGGCCACGGCCCTGACGGTCTCCGGCACCGGAGTCGACGGCCACGACATCGAACTCGCCCACCCCGGCGAGTAGTCCGGCCCCGGCCCGTGGCGGGCGCCCCCACGAGGCGCACCCGCCGCGGGCCGGTTCCATGACGTGCAACGCACCAGTTTTTCCAGGGAGACAACGGGATGGGACTGACCGCGAGGATCCGTACCCGGGACGGATGGGCCGTGTCGCACGCGGTCGTCACGGTGACGGACACGACGGGCACGCAGGTGCTGCGCGCCGAGGCCGACGCGGAGGGCGCGGTGCGGGACGCCACCGAGCTGGCGCCGGGGGCGTACACGGTGATCGTCACGGCCGTCGGGTACGCGCCCGCCGCCGCCAGTGCCCTCGTCACCGCCAGTGGACGGGCCGAGGTCGGGACGGTGACCCTGGCCCGGCAGGGCGGCACCGAGCTGCCCCCGCCCGGCCCGTGGACCATCGACCCGGCGCACTCCTCGGTGGCCGCCGTCGCCCAGCACCTGGGGATCTCCAGCGTGCACGGCCGCTTCACGGACTTCACCGGCGCGATCGAGATCGCGCCCGACGACGTCACCAAGTCCCGGGTCGAGGCGGTCATCCGGGCCGCCTCGATCGACACCGGCAACGGCATGCGCGACACCCACCTGCGCTCCGCGGACTTCCTGGACGTCGAGCGGCACCCCGAGATCACCTACCGGAGCACCGCGCTGCGGGCGGCCGGCTCCGACCGCTGGACCGTGCAGGGCGAACTGGCGATGCACGGCGTCGTCCGCCCGGTCGACCTCGACCTCGTCTACCTCGGCACCGGCGCCGACCCGTGGGGCGGCACCCGGGCGGCCTTCCGGGCGACGGCGGGGCTGCACCGCGAGGACTTCGCGATGAACTACAACCAGGTCCTCCAGGCGGGCATCGCGGCCATCGGCACCACGCTCAAGGTGGAGCTGGACATCCAGGCCGTCCAGGGCGAGACGCTGCCGGCCGGCTGAGCGCGCTCGCCCCGGCCGGACGGCCGGCACCCGGCCGCAGGCGGCAGGCGGCCGC
>NZ_JBEXLP010000095.1:0-27033 GCF_040610035.1 Streptomyces sp. NPDC004542 | reverse complement strand
CCGCGGCCCCCTCTCTCTTCTCTTCGCGCCCCGTCCCCACCCCCCGGGGGCCCGGCCGCCCCCCCCCCCCCCCCCCCGCGTCCGTCACGACGCCCAGTGATCGTTCACCACTCCTCGAGTTCATCTCATGACGGCTGCCGAAGTTTCGGCCGGGCGAGAGTCCGTCGGCCGCCTTACGCCGCACGTGCTCGTGCGCGCGTACGCGGCAGGGCTTTTCCTCGCCACCGCCCCGGCGGCGGACCGCCAGGCGGCGCTCACCCGCCTGCTGCAGTACACAGCTGGACGCGCTTCGGCGACCTGTCGCACCCAGTGCACCGCTCGGCAACGCCGATGGCGCCCCCTCCGCACCGGATTGCGTCAGCTCGCCGAGCCGAGCGGTCCTTCAACGGCGAACGCGGCACTCACCGACTCGTAGTCGGCCTTCGCTCGGGAGTCCGGCCGACGGTATGTCGCCGGCCGGGGTTGCCGACCCACGGCCGGCCGCCGTTGTCCGGGCCGCCGCCGAAAAGGCCCGGGAGTTGTCCACCACGCCGGATACCCCGGAGCAGTACGCGCCACCGAGCGGGCTCTGCGAACTCCCCGCGCGTCGTACTCGTTGGTCCGCGGTCCCGTGGGGCTCCTTGTTCCCCGGGACGGCACGACGGCACCCCGACATGGCACCTGCGCGACCCCGCAGGGGTGACCTGAGCGGCCGATGGATCAGACGACCGCGCTCCACTTCTGGTTCTGGGCACCCGTGCAGGTCCAGAGCCGGAGCGGTGTGCGGTTGCTTCCGCGCGGGTCCGTGGCCTCCACACATTTGTGAGCCTGAAGGTTGACCAGGTCGTGGGCGGGGTTGAGCCGGAACCTCTGGGAGCCACTGCCGTTGCAGTCGGCCAATTGGATGGCCGCGCCGTTGTCCGTCGAACCGCCTGCGATGTCCAGGCACTTGCCCGAGATCCGGATGAGCCTGTCCTCGGACACGATCTGCCAGAACTGTCTGTCGCTGCTCGAGCAGTCCAGGATCTGCAGCGGCGCGCCCCCGAGGGTGCCGCCGTCAATGCACCTGTCGGAGGCGTGATTTTGTATTGCCACGCCTGAAGCAGGCTTGGCGGGGGAAGGGCTCGCAGTCGAATCGCCCTCGGCGGAGTCCGAGCCCGTTACGGCGAAGGGGACGCACGCGAGCAGGGTCGTCGCCAGGGCGGAGCCGGCCAGCAGCATCCAGCGGAGCCGGCGGGTACGGGTATCCGGGCCTGCAGTCTCCTCTCCTGAGGAGACCCGGCCGCCGAACACCACCGGACCGGCGGACAGCCGGGCCGGAACGGCCGGGACCGAGCCGGACACGGGAGCGGGCTCGGCCGGAACCGGGGCCGGCTCGACCGGAACCGGGGCCGGCTCGGCCGGGACCGGTGGCGCGAGGAGACCGGCGTCAGCCTGTAAAACTCGCTGGTACGTCGCCTGAAGCGCCGGCCCGGGATCGACGCCAAGCTCCCCCGCGAGCAGCCTCTGCGCCTCGCGGTAGGTGGCGAGGGCCGCGGCCTGCCGCCCTGAGCGGTACAGAGCAAGCATCAGCATCTCCCGAAACCGCTCGTCCAGCGGATGCTCGGCGACCAGACCGGTCAGCTCCGAGGCCGCCTTCTCATGGCCACCCAGGTCGAGTTCGACCGCCAGCCGGGCCGCCTCCGCCGACAGACGCAACTCGTTCAGCCGCTGCCGCTGGCTGTCGGCGTACTCGCCCCGGATACCGGCCAGCGCCGCCCCCCGCCACAGACCGAGCGCATCACCCAGGCACTTCGCCGCGCCTTGGGCGTCTCCCGCACCTCGGGCCCGCTCGGCCTGGGCGACCAGCTCCCGGAAAACGCTCAGATCCAGCTCACCCGGCGAGGTGAGCTGATAGCCGTCCCCCGCGGCACGGATCAGGGTCGATGGCGTGTCCCCGGCGGGCTCCAACACCTTCCGGAGCCGGTGAATGTAGGTACGCAGAATGCCACGCGCGGAGGCCGGCGCTTCGGTCCCCCACACCGCGTCGACCAGTCTGCCCACCGACACCTGCGAGCCTTCGGCCAGCAGCAGCACGGCCAGCACAGCCCGCTGCTGGGGCGGGCCGAGCGCGACCTCGTCCTGGCCACGCCACGCCCTGACCGGTCCCAGCAGGGAGAACCGCAACCGCTCTTTCAACTAGCGCCCTCCTTCAGGGATGCCTGTCCGAAGCCGGCAGGCGCGGTCAGGCTTCCTGGGGGACCGCGCGGATCACCCCGAAGTCTAAACCTCGACTCCGTAGGGGACCTTGGTGTTCGGCTGCCGGTGATCACGGTGGTGCGCCGGTCTTGCGGTTACGTGGTGCCCGCAAGACTCCCGCGGTGCGAGATGTCGGTCCGTCCCCTTCCGGGTGTCGTGGTCCCGGTGTGCCGATGGCGGACGGTGCGGGCCGGCAACTCCTGTGGTATGTCGTCGATGTGGGTGCCTGACCGTCTCGACGGCCTGTGGCGGGACGAGGGTTCCGCCGACTGGAACCCGCGTGTGGGGCACCCGGGACTCTCGCCCGCGCGGTTGACCATGGTGGGTGTGCACGGCGCGGGCCACGGCACCGGGCGCGCGAGGGGACAGCGCGCAGAGCGCCGGTGAGGCGGCCGGACCGCGGGACTGATCGACTCAGCCGCCGCTCTTACGCCGGAACGACCGCTGGCTCGCAGCCGGGCCGTGCGCTGCACGCACCTTGGACGCGTCCGGGTTGGCGGCAACATCGGCCGCGTCCGCCTGCGCACCGCGCTTGCGCGCCAGGGCTTCACGAAACCTGCGCTTGAGGTCGTAGTTGCCGTCGCTGTCCGGCGACAGAGGGGACGTCTCGGGGGCAGCCGGCTCCGAACCTTCCGTGATGACGGGCTCTTCAGTCATGGTGACCTCCTGGGTTCGGGGGTGGGCCAGCACAGCTTGTCATGCCGGGCGAGGTGCGGGACGCCGGCACCATCATCCTGCTCCGTTTCGTCGGGTTTCCCTCTCGCGGCCGAGGGCTGTCGATCCCGTGGCCAGGAGATTCGCTGACAGGGCGATGGCTCTCAGCCGTTGCGACGTACGAGGGCGGCCTTGCGGGCCTCGGCGAGCTTGCGTGCCTCGCCGGCCTTTCGGGACTTTCCGCCGGTACCGCGGGAGGTGTCCTTGCTGGTGCCGAGGCCGCGGAAGGGAGCGTTGCTGTTCTTGGGTCGGGGGACGGCGGGCCCGCCGTCGAGCGGGGTACCGGAGGGAGCCTTGGCGCCGGTGATCCGGCTCAGTTCCGCCTCGCCCGAGCGCACCTTGGTGACGGTCGGCTCGATGCCGGCCTCGGCCATCATGCGGCTCGTCTCGCGGCGCTGACCCGCCACTACGAGCGTGACCACGCTGCCGGACTCACCAGCGCGGGCGGTGCGACCGGCCCGGTGCACGTAGTCCTTGGGGTCGGTGGGCGGGTCGACGTTGACGACGAGATCGAGGTCGTCGACGTGCAGGCCGCGGGCCGCCACATCGGTCGCCACCAGAACCGTGATCTGGCCGTTCTTGAACTGCGCCAGGGTCCGCGTGCGCTGTGGCTGGGACTTGCCGCTGTGCAGGGCCCCGGCGTGCACCCCGCTGGCCCGCAGATGGCGGGTGAGCTGGTCGACGGCGTGCTTGGTGTCGAGGAACAGCAGTACGCGGCCGTCGCGGGCGGCGATCTCCGTGGTGACGGCATAGCGGTCAGGGCCGTGGACGATGAGAACGTGGTGCTTCATCGTCGAGACCGTGCCCACGGACGGGTCGACCGAGTGGACGACGGGATCGTGGAGGTAGCGGCGGACCAACTGATCGACGTCGCGGTCCAGAGTCGCCGAGAACAGCATCCGTTGACCGTCGGGGTGTACCTGGTCGAGCACGTCGACAACCTGCGGCAGGAATCCCAAGTCGCACATCTGGTCGGCCTCGTCGAGCACGGTGATCCGTACCCGCCCGAGGCGGCAGGCGTTGCGCTCGATCAGGTCGTGCAGGCGTCCGGGGGTAGCGACGACCACCTCGGCGCCCTCGCGCAGCGCGGCGACCTGTCGGCCGACCGACATGCCGCCGACGACCGTGGCCATCCGCAGCCGCAGCGCTTCGGCGTACGGCGCCAGCGCCTGGGTGACCTGCTGGGCCAGCTCCCGGGTGGGCACGAGGATCAGGGCGAGGGGCTGCTTCGGCTCGGCGCGCCGCCCGGCCGTACGGGTGAGCAGCGGCAGACCGAAAGCGAGCGTCTTGCCCGATCCGGTGCGCCCGCGCCCCAGGACGTCGCGCCCCTCCAGGGCATCGGGCATGGTGGCGGCCTGGATCGGAAAGGGTTCGCGCACCCGGAGTCCGCTCAGTGTCCGCAGCACCTCCGCCGGCAGTTCGAGACCGGCGAAGGAGAGGACCGGGGGCAGCGCCGGAGTCCTCGCCCCGGGCTGGACGGGACCGCCGTGAGCGATGCTGGAGTCGCCGGGATGCTTCATGAACAGCCTTCCGCAGGGAAACGTACCGAGGAAGGCCCGGCAGGACTGAACAGCCCACGCCGAAGCGGAACCGAACAAGCAGAATCGCCCACCGCGACGACCACGCAAACGCATGACACTAACACAAGGAAGCTACGACACAGAGTGCGGTTCCCGGCTGACTGGACCGGTATCGGCCTTCGGAGCAGGACACCGGGCAGCGCAGCATCCCCCGCCGGGGATGCAGGTCAGCAAACTGGACGCTGTCCGGCCCGATGCTGACCTCTTGCTGACCCGAACCCGGTGATCAAGGCGGTACCGCCAGGTCGGTGGTGGTGGTAGGTTCCCTGCGACAGAAATGGCGCCTGACCATGGCCGAGGCAGGTCAGGCGCCCTTACCGGCGCAGATCTGGGGTCGGGGATCCGCTCGTCGTCCCGTTACTCGCCCACGGTCCGCCGGCTCGACGACTGCATCTGTTCATCGAGGTTCTGGGCGAACTGCAGCCAGGTCTCGGCGTACTGGCGGGCCAGGTTCATCACCAGGACACCGCAGTGCGGCGGGACCGCCGCAGAGAGCTCGGACCACTGCTGCATGCCGACGGCGTTCTGGTGCAACAGGCGCAGCAGGTTACGTCCCTCCTCCTTGTGGCGCAGGGACGGGTCGCGCAACAGCTTCTCCAGCAAGTCGTGGGGATCGCTGTCGAGCGTGTCGTCCGGGCGGCCGGTACGCAGTGAGCGCACCACTCCGGCGGGCTGGGCCACCTTGTCCTGGTGCGCCGCCTGTCCGTGTCCGACCACCGGGGCCTCTCCGGCCTGCAACCGTCTCCTGACATCGCTCACGGTCGCCGGGGAGAGTCCCGCCAGACGAGCGATCTCGCGCAGTGAGGCGTCCGGGCGCTCGGTGATCAGCTCCGCCGCCCGCTTGCGCCCCTCATCACTGCTGAGCGGGCGGACCTTGCCGTCCCTGCCCACTCTGGCGTGCAGTTGCAGCACGCCGTCGGACTGCCGGCGGATGGCGGCAACGGTCTTGGCTCCGAGACCGGAGGCGCGGGCGACCGCCCGGTCCGACAGATGGGGGTGCGACTTGACGATCTTCGCCGCTGCGGCCCGCCGGTCGGCCTGAGAGAGCGGCAGGCCATGTGTGACGTTCGCCTGCACGGCACGCAGAAACGCGTCCTCGGTGCTGCCTTCGAAAAACTGCACAGCGATGACGCGCTGGCCCTTGACGAAGGCGGCCATCAGGCGGTGCATTCCGTCGATCACGTGCATGGTGCGCCGGTCGACGAGAATAGGCGGAAGTGACCCTTCCATTTCCGCCAGGCGTGCCACGTGCTCCGGGTCCGGCCCTCGCGACCGCAGAGAGATGCCCGGCATGATCGAGGATATGGGGACGTCCTGCACCGGCGATGGTTTCACCTGCGCGGTTTCGGAGGTCGCACACGAGCCGGGGTCGCGAGCGGCGACTCCGGTAATGGCCGCTCCGGTTAAGTCCGCAGCCACGGATTCGTGAGAGACGCCGAGCACCTGATCCATTCTGTCCACCCCGTAGATTGACAGCTCACAGAACCTGACACACGTCGCGACCGGACGGTTCAGCACCACCGGGCCGCGCTGCCGGACCGGGCCTGGCCGCGGTCTCGGCCGGAGCCCGGGCACAACCGACAGGCGGAATGAAGAATTCCGTTCATCTCGCCCCGTTCTTGAGATGGTGCCCGTGCCTTACTGCCCATGCTCACGGGTCACTCTGGTCATTGTCGAGCCCTTTGATGTCAGGAACGCACATTCACAGCATCCATGACGAGCGTTTAGCTGGGGTTTTGTTACGACGGCTCGTCAGTTCGATGGGTGGGAAATTTCTTTCCGGACGGCGCTCCGGACCGGCCGGCTAGGCGCCCCCGCCCGGGGCGATCAGACCCGTCTCGTAGGCGAAGACGACGGCCTGGACGCGGTCGCGCAGGTCCAGCTTCGACAGGATACGGCCGACGTGACTCTTGACCGTGGTCGGACTCAGGAACAACCGAGAGGCGAGTTCGGCGTTGCTGAGGCCGGTGGCGAGCAGGCGGAGCACCTCCAGCTCACGAGGGGTCAGGCCGGAGAGATCGCGGTGCGGGGCGACGGTCTGCGGTTCGTCGTGCTGGGCGAAGCGCTCGATCAGCCGACGAGTGATCGTGGGCGCGAGGAGAGCGTCGCCGGACTGCACCAGCCGCAGGGCGGACACCAGGCGTTCGGGGGTGACGTCCTTCAGCAGAAAGCCGCTGGCGCCGGCCGTGAGCGCGGCGTAGACGTAGTGGTCGAGGTCGTATGTGGTGAGGATGATGACCCGGGTCTCCTGCGGGCCGTCACCGCCGAGGATGCGGCGGGTGGCCTCGATGCCGTCCATCTCCGGCATCCGGATGTCCATGAGCACGACGTCGGGCCTCGTGCGGCGGACTGCTGCCACGGCCTCGGCCCCGTCAGCCGCCTCGGCCGTCACCTCGATGCCGTCCGCGGCCAGGATCATCTTGAAACCGGTGCGTACGAGAGCCTGGTCGTCAGCGATGACGGCGCGCAGCGGTGGCCGGTCCATGGTCATACCGCGCTCCTCGGGATACGGGCCGCGACCCGGTAGCCACCGGCCGGCGTCGGCCCGGCCGTCAGTTCGCTGTTGTAGACGGCCAGCCGCTCCCGCAGCCCCATGTGACCGCGGCCGTTGCTCTCCACGGGTGGGGAATCCTTCGCGCCGCCGGTGTCCGTGACCTCGATCTCCAGACAGTCGTCGGTGTAACCGATGGCGACGGACGCCTCCGCGCCGCGTGCATGTTTGATCGTGTTGGTCAGCGCCTCCTGCACGACGCGGTACGCCGCGAGGTCCACCCCCGGAGGCAGCGGTTCCGGGGGCAGCGACACCCCGACGCTCACGGGCGTCCCTGCGGCGCGCACCCGTGCGACCAGCGCGTCGAGCTGCGCGAGTCCGGGCTGGGGCTCCAGACCGTCGGGCCTCTCGTGGTCCGGAGCGGCCAACAGGCCCATGACATGACGCAGTTCGGCCATGGCGGCCCGGCCGCCCGCCTCGACGGCCAGCAATGCCTCCTTGGACTGCTCGGGTTCCACGTCCATCACTTTGCGGGCCGCGCCCGCCTGGATCACCATCACGCTCACATTGTGGGTCACCACGTCGTGCAGTTCGGCCGCAATGCGGGCACGCTCCTCCGCGACGGCCTGGCGCATGGCCTCCTCCTGGGTCTCCTGCAGTTGGGTGACCCTGTCCCGGCTGGACGCCAGCCGCAGATCCAGGAAGCGGACGAGGCTGGCCAGCATCCCGGCGACCAGCAGCACGAATCCCGGACTGGACCATCCCGGGACCATGGGGTCGGCGTTACGGAAAGCGATACCGGACAGCGCGGCGGCTATCACCAGCACGGCGATCGCCATTATCCGGTAACGGCTGTAGACGACGGCACTGTAGGCACCGACGACACAGGCCAGGACGGTGGTCCAGGAGGCGGAGTCGCCGATGGCCAGGGCCGCGCCCAGCACCGTCACGAAGATGGTCAGCGGGTACCGGCGCCGGAGTGCCAGCGGCAGCGTCGACAGGACGACCAGCGCCCAGGGCACGGAGGAGGGTTCTTCCGCCGCGGGTACCTGACCGGCGCCGGGCGGCGAGGGCGGGGGCGGGGCCCCGGTCCCGCCGTCCACCGTGGTGGGGTGGATGTCCCCCAGCCCGCCACCGGGATAGTTCACCGCGACGAACACGGCGATGGCGGCCAGTACGACAGCCAGCACCACATCGGCGCGCACCGCTCGCCTGGACAGCGGGGCGGCCTTCGCTTCGGGGCGCAGCGCGTCGACGAGCTGCTGATGCCAGCTGCGCCGGTCTTCCGTCTCCATCCACACATTGTGATGCGCTCCGCGCCCGGCCGCGTCCGCCTGTCTGATCAGGGCATTGTCCCCGAGGCCTACTTCTCAGGTAGGACTCCGCGGCCGGATCATCCGCAGGAAGGGCCTGATGTTGGTTCCGCGGCCGACGCGCTCCGCAGGCGGCAGCCTCTAGGTTCACAGGGTGGCAACGGCAAGTGCCTCTCGCGACGGTAAGGACGGACAACCCGCATGAATCAAGTGATCGAACTGGAGGGTGTGGCCAAGCGCTACGACAGCGCCGGCGCGCCGGCGCTCGGACCGCTCTCGCTCAGCGTCGCCAAGGGTGAGGCCCTTGCCGTGACGGGCCCTTCCGGCAGCGGCAAGTCCACGCTGCTGAACCTGGTCGCCGGCCTGGACAAGCCGACCGAAGGCACCGTGACCGTGGCCGGGCGACGGATCGACCAGTTGAGCGAGCACGCCCTCGCCAAGTTCCGTCGCGAGCACGTCGGCATCGCCTTCCAGTTCTTCAATCTCCTCGACGACCTCACCGTCACCGACAACATCCAGCTCCCGGCGCAGCTGACCGGGACCAGCCGGCGTGCGGCCGCGGCCCGCGCGGGTGAGCTCATGGAGATGCTGGGCATCCAGAAGCATGCCCGCGCCTACCCGGGCCGGCTGTCCGGAGGTGAACGACAGCGGGTCGGTGTCGCCCGGGCGTTGATCAACCGGCCCGAGCTGTTGCTCGCCGACGAGCCCACCGGTGCGCTCGACTCCGCCTCGGGTCACGACGTCCGCAATCTCCTGCTGGATCTGCACCGCGGCGGCCAGACCATCGTGCTGGTGACACATGATCTGGCGCTGGCGGAGGCGTGTGCCAGCCGCACGATCCACCTGGTCGACGGTCACCTCGCCCTCGACACGTACGCGCAGGCCGCCCGATGAGCCTTTTCGGTAACGGCGCGATGGGCCGGGTCGTACGCTCCGGGGTGGGCCGGCGGCGGGTGCAGACACTGGTGATCGCCGTGGCCACGATGATGGCCGTGGCCTCGGCCGTGGTCGCCGGGTCGCTGATGGTCGCCGCGGCCGCTCCCTTCGACAACGCCTTCAAGAAGCAGCAGGGCGCGCACATCACCGCGCAGTTCGATCCGGCCAAGGCGAGTGCGGCGCAGCTGGCGCAGACCACGAAGCTGGCCGGCGTCACGGCGAGCGCGGGACCCTACCCGTCCACGGCGTTCCGCCCGGTGGACCAGTCGGGCTTCCGGATGCCGACGCTGACCCTGGTCGGGCGGTCCGGTCCGGACGGTGACGTGGACCGCGTGGAACTGAAGTCCGGTCGGTGGGCGCAGAAGCCGGGCGAGATCGTGGTCGACGCGTCTTTCCAGGGGCCGTCTGTCGAGATCGGCTCCACCCTCAAGGCATCGAACGCCGCGAACGCCCCTACCCTTTCGGTCGTCGGCTTCGCCGTTTCGGTCGGCAAGTCCGCCGACGCCTGGGCGACCTCGGCGCAGGTCGACGCGCTGGCGGCGCTGGGCAACCCTGTCACGAGTCAGATGCTCTACCGCTTCGACGCCGCGGGCACGAAGGAACAGATCCTCGCCGACCGGAAGAAGCTCGCCGCCTCCGTGGAGTCCGGGGCACTGGTGGGTACGCAGTCCTGGCTGGACACCAAGCGCGTCGCGGATCAGGGTGCGGCGGCGACCGTCCCGTTCGTGATGGCTTTCGGCGTGCTCGGCATCGTGATGTCGGTGATCATCGTCAGCAGTGTGATCAGCGGTGCGGTCGGCACCAGTCTGCGCAGGATCGGCATCCTCAAGGCCATCGGCTTCACTCCGCGCGAGGTCGTCCGCGCCTACGTGGCCCAGGCGCTGATTCCGGCCGGTGTCGGCATCGCCTTGGGCGTCGTGCTGGGCAACCTCCTGGCGGTGCCGCTGCTGGCGGACACGGAGTCGGTGTACGGCAACGTCTCGCTGTCGGTGGCCTGGTGGGTGGATGTCGTGGTGCCGGCCGCCGCACTGTTCGTCGTGTGGCTCGCGGCGCTGATTCCCGCACGGCGCGCCGGACGGCTGAACACGGTCGAGGCGATCGCGGTCGGCCGGGCGCCGCGCCCGGGGCGCGGGCAGTGGGCCCACCGGGCGATGGGACGGCTGCCGCTGCCGCGGCCGGTGACCTACGGGCTCGCCACTCCCTTCACGCATCCGGTGCGCGCCCTCGCGATGCTGCTCGCGGTGGCGTTCGGCACGGTCGCGGCGACCTTCGCGGTGGGACTGACCTCGTCCCTGAATGAGGTCGGCAAGTCGCAGGATCCCGAGAGCCGAGCCGCGGTCACGGTCTCGACGGTCAAGCTGAACGACATCGCTCCCCCGCCGCCGCCTCCTGTGGGGGGCGGCGTGGCAAGCCCGTCTCCCAGCAGCAGCGCGGCCGGCACGTCCGAGCCCAAGGTGGCAGACCCGGCGAAGGTCCGGGCCGCCGTCGAGTCCGAGGCGGGGCTGAAGTCGTACTACGGCAAGCTCCAGACCGAGGTCGCCGTGGCCGGAGTCTCCGGCTCGGTGCAGGCCAGCCTCTACGAAGGCGACTCGCGCTCCGGCAGCTACGAGATGCTGTCGGGGCACTGGATCACCGGTAAGGGCCAGGTCGTTGTACCCACGCGCTTCCTGGAACGGACCAGCACCAAGGTCGGTGACACGGTGCGGATGACATTCGAGAAGGAGACCGCCGACCTGCGGATCGTGGGTGAGTCCTTCGACACCTCGGGCAACGAGCTGGAGATCCACGCGGACATGGCCAACTTCCCGTCGGCCGAGCCCGATACGTTCCTCGTCGAGGTGAAGTCCGGCGTCTCGGCGGACGAGTTCGCCCAGAAGCTCGCGGCGGTGGTGCAGCCGCTGGGCGGTGACGCCACGACCGCCCCGGCCTCGGAACAGAGCGGCGTCATCCTCATCATGGACGCGATGGCGGTGCTGCTCACCCTCATGCTCATCGCCGTGGCCGGCCTCGGCGTGCTCAACTCCGTCGTCCTGGACACCCGTGAACGCGTCCACGACCTGGGCGTCTGCAAGGCGATCGGCATGTCGCCGCGGCAGACCGTGAGCCTCGTGCTCGCCTCGGTGACCGCGATCGGTGTGACCGGCGGGCTGCTGGGCGTGCCGGCGGGGTACCTGCTGCACGGCATCGTCATGCCGGTGATGGGACGCGCCGTGGGCACCGGTATGCCGTCCCCGGTCCTGGATGTCTACGGGCCGGTCGAGCTGGTCCTGCTGGGGCTGGGCGGCGTCGTACTGGCGATGCTGGGCGCGATGATCCCGGCCGGTTGGGCGGCCAGAGCCCGTACGGCCACGGCCCTGCGCACCGAGTGACGCCAGGCGGAACACACGCCGCACGTGAGGACAGCCCGGCCCCTGAGGGGCCGGGCTGTCCTCACGTGCGGCGCTCAGTGCGGGGAGCGGCATCGCTCGGTCTCGCCGCCGGACGGATCGGGCCTGTGCTCATCGGCCTCGCAGAGGATCCGCGACACGGGCCCGCGGCCGCACCACAGCTCACTCGCCCTGCTGCCCGCGCATACGCCGCAGCACAGGCCTGGCCTTCGGCCGGTGGCCACCCTGATCGGCGAGCCAGCCCGCGAGCGCGGCCGGCGTGGGCGAGGTGAAGACCGTACGGATCGGCAGTTCCTCGCCCAGCACCGTCCGCACCCGGCTGACCAGCCGCGTGGCCAGCAGCGAATGACCGCCGAGTGCGAAGAAGTCGTCGTCCGCGCCCACCACGGGCACGCCCAGCACCCGGGCGAAGGCCTCGCAGAGGATCCGCTCCTGCTCCGTGGCCGGTTCCCGGCCGGCTCCCGCCTGCGCGGCGACGTCCGGCTCGGGCAGCGCCGCGCGGTCCAGCTTGCCGTTGGCCGTCAGCGGCAGCGCGTCGAGGACGACCACCGCCGACGGCACCATGTACTGCGGCAGGATCCGCGCGACGTGGTCCCGCACCGTCCGGCTCAGCGCACTGTCGTCGGCGTCCGCCCGGTCGCCCGCGGGCACGACGTAGGCCACCAGCCGCCCCTCGCCCCCGGCAGCCGCGCGCACGGTCACCACGGCGCGAGCCAGCTCAGGATGCCCGTTCAGTACGGAGGCGATCTCCTCGGGCTCCACCCGGAAACCGCGGACCTTCACCTGTGCGTCCGCCCGGCCGGCGAACAGCAGCCGACCGTCGGCCGTCCAGCGCACCCGGTCACCGGTCCGGTACATCCGCTCACCGGTCCGCGTATAGGGGGACGCCACGAACCGTTCGGCCGTCAGATCGGGCCGTCCCAGGTAGCCCCGGGCGAGGTTCGGGCCCGCCACGTAGAGTTCGCCCGCCACCCCGACCGGCACGGGGGCGAGCCGCTCGTCCAGGACGAACGCCCGCACGCCGCGGATCGGGCCGCCGATGTCCGGGGCGTCACCCTCCGTCAACACACCGGACATCGTCGCGCACACCGTCGTCTCCGTCGGCCCGTACGCGTTGACCAGCCGCCGCCCCGGCGCCCAGCGTCCCACCAGTTCCCTGCCCAATGCCTCACCCGCCGAGACCAGGGTCTCGACCGGGGCCAGGTCCTCGGGCGTCATCTCGGCCAGCACCGCCGGCGGCAGGGTCACGTGCGTGACCGCGTGCCGGGACAGGACCTGCGCCAGCCCGGGGCCGGGCAGCAGTTCGTCCGCTCCGGCCACGACCAGGCAGGCGCCCGACGACAACGCCACCACCACGTCCGACACCGCCGCGTCGAAGCTCATCGACGCGAACTGCAGCAAACGGCTCGACCCGGTCACGGCGAACCGGTCCGTCTGCGCGCTGGCCAGGTTCGCCAGCCCTGCATGCGACACGGCCACACCCTTGGGCCGCCCCGTCGAACCGGAGGTGTAGATCACGTAGGCCATCTGGTCGGGTACCGCGCTCACCCGGGGAGCGGTCACCGGAGCCATCTCCAGGGCGGCCGCCGCCTCGGGGTCGTCCAGGTCCAGCACCCGCGGCCCCGGCGCGGGGAAGCGCAGCGTCAGGTCGCTCCGCCCGACGACGACGTCGGCTCCGCTGTCCGAGAGCATGAACGCCAGCCGCTCCGCCGGGTACTCCGGATCCAGCGGCAGGTAAGCCGCCCCGGCCTTCCACACGGCCAGGATCGCGGCAACCGCCTCGACGCCCCGCGGCAGGCACAGCCCCACGACGGACTCCGGGCCGACCCCGTGATCCCTCAGACGGTGCGCCAGACGGTTGGCCCGCGTGTCGAGTTCCGCGTACGACACCTCGGTCGCACCGGACACGACCGCCACCGCGTGGGGAGTCCTGGCCGCCTGCGCCTCGAAAAGCTCCGACGCCGTCTTCGCGGCGACCGGCGCGTCCGTGCCGTTCCACTCCGTCAGGACCCGCCGCAGTTCGCGCGGCGGCACGGTCTCGACGGCCGCGAAGCTCGTCTCGGGTGCCTCTTCCAACGCTGTCACCAGATTGGCGACGGTGGTGTGCAGCATGGCGCACACGGCATCGGCGTCCACGGGGGCCACCGCGTCGACGGTGAGCGAGAACCCGGAACGGAGATCGTCGACGGCCACGGCGACCGGGTAGTTGGTGCGTTCCCGGGTGAGCAGCAGGTTCACTCCGTCGAGCACGGTGCCGCTGCCCTGATCCGGCGCGTGGTCGGCGGCCTGATGGTGCCGGTAGTTGAAGATCGAGGTGAACAGCGGGCTGCCGCCGGGCACCCCGCCGGCCCGCTGGGCCAGCGCCAGCGGGGCGTGCTCGTGCACCAGCAACTCGGCCAACTGGTTCCGCAGTCCGAGCAGTACGTCCCGCACTTCCGACGACCCCACACGTACCCGCACGGGGAGCGTGTTGATGAAGGGGCCCTGGACCCGGTCGGCTCCGGCTCCGGCGTTCATCCGCCCGAACAGCACGGTGCCGAACACGACGTCGTCGCGGCCGCTGACCGTGGCCAGCACCCTCGCCCACGCCAGGTGGAACACGGTGGCCGGGCTGACACCGAGCGACCGCGCCGTCCTGCGCATCCGGCCGGCCAGTTCCTCGTCGACCGACCACCGCGCGCGGTCCGCGTCCGTGCCGTCACCGTGGACGTCGAGGAGCCCGTACGGAGCGGTGGTCTCCTCGACGTCGCCGAGCAGCTCGCCGAAGTACCGCTCGTGTTCCTCTCTCGGCACGCCCAGCCGGGCCTGCGCCACGAAGTCCCGGAACGGGAGCGCCTCGGGGAGTGCATCACCCTGGCCGGACAGGAAGGCACCCAGCTCTCGCAGCAGGGCTTCCTGACTCGTGTGGTCCCGGACGGTCTGGTGGATCCGGATCAGGCACACCCATCGGTCACTGCCCGGCTCGGCGGCGACGTGTGCCCGGATCAGCGGAGCACTGCGCAGGTCCATCCGGCCGCCGGCGTGCGCCAGCAACTGCCGTACGGTGTCGCCGCCTCCGGGAGAGACCACGAACTCCTCGACGGGCAGCTCCACTTCGCGCAGCACCACCTGGACCGGCTCACGCAGTTCCTTCCACAGGATCGCTGTGCGGTAGATGTCGTGCCGGTCCACCACCCGCTGGAGAGCGCCGAGGAACGCGTCCAGCCGCTCCCGCGACTCCAACTCCAGCACGATCGGCAGCACATAGACGTCACTGCTCTCCTGATCAGCGACGAGGTGGTGGAAGAGGATGCCCTCCTGCAGCGGGGCGAGGGGGTAGATGTCGGCGATGTTGGCCGCGCCGCCCGGGATCCGCGCGACGATGTGCGCCAGCTCGGACTCGTCCAGGTCGACCAGCGGCAGCATGTCCGGCGTGATGTGCTCCGCGTGCCGGGGAATGCGGTTGTCCGGAACCACGACCGCGTCCGGAGCCGCGACGGCCGCCAGACCAGCCGGGGTCGGTGTCTGGAACAGCGCGCGGACGGAGACGGACACACCCCGGCTGCGGAGCTGCTCCACCAACGACACCGCCAGCAGTGAATGCCCGCCCAGCGTGAAGAAGTCGTCGTCCACGCCGACCGCGGGCAGACCCAGGACCTGCGCGAAGGCCTGGCACAGGATCTCCTCCTGCACCGTCGCCGGTGGACGCCCGGTGCCGGCCGTCGCCGCCGCCGCGTAGTCAGGAGCCGGCAGCGCCTTGCGGTCCAGCTTCCCGTTACCGGTCAGCGGCAGCTCCGGCAGCACGACCACCGCCGAGGGAACCATGTACTCCGGCAGTCGCGACTTCGCGAACTCCCGCACTGCCTGTCCTGCGCGTGCAGCAGCCCGTGAGCCCGTGGAGTCTGGTCCTGATCTCACAGCGGTGTTCCGTGCGCCTGCCCGGACAGTCGCCGCCGGCCCGCGCACGACCGGATACAGTGCGCGGGACGGCAGCCCGGTCAGGGAGGGGAAGCGTGACCGACACCAGCAGCACCCGGCCCGCGGAGGGTGAAGCGCAGGCGCCGCGGCAGAGCCGGCTGCACCGCCTGATGCGCTTCATCCCCCTGATCGCCCCCGTCCTGCTGTGGGCCGTGCCCTGCTGGGTGCTCCTGTACACCGGCCAGCACTGGCCGCTGCCCGTCACCCTGGCCGGCACCGCCCTGTTCGCCCTCGGCCTCATATGCATGCCGTTCGCGATGGTGCGCGGCCACGGCCGGCGCCAGCAGGACCGGGCGGCGATCACCGGCGACACCCTGCTGGGCACCAGCTGGGTCCTGTTCACCTGGTCCGTTCTGCTCGGCGTCCTGTTGCGGCCCGCCCTGACCGTGGCCGGCGTCGGCGAGAGCCAGGACCGGGCCCGGCTCGTCACGTGGGCCGTCCTCGGCACCACCGCCGTACTGCTCGCCTGGGGGTACGCCGAGGCCCGCCGCGTGCCACGCGTGCGCCGACTCGACGTGCGACTCCCGCGCCTGGGTGCCGGGCTGGACGGCCTCCGCGTCGCCCTCGTCACCGACACCCACTACGGACCGCTCGATCGCGCCCGCTGGTCGGCACGGGTGTGCGAGACGGTGAACACCCTGGAAGCCGACCTGGTCTGCCACACCGGCGACATCGCGGACGGTACGGCCGAACGCCGCCGCGCCCAGGCCGCACCGCTCGCTACCGTGCGGGCCGCCTGTGCCCGCGTCTACGTCACCGGCAACCACGAGTACTACAGCGAGGCCCAGGGCTGGGTCGACCTGATGGACGAGCTGGGCTGGGAGCCGCTGCGCAACCGCCATCTGCTGCTCGAACGCGGCGGCGACACCCTCGTGGTGGCCGGCGTGGACGATGTCACCGCCGAGTCCTCCGGTCTGGCCGGCCACCGCGCCCACCTGTCCGGAGCCCTCGACGGCGCCGACCCCGACCTGCCCGTCCTGCTCCTGGCCCACCAGCCCGCGTTCGTCGACCGGGCGGCAGCCGCCGGCATCGACCTCCAGCTCTCCGGCCACACCCACGGCGGCCAGATCTGGCCCTTCCACCACCTGGTCCGCCTCGACCAGCCCGCCCTCGCCGGCCTCAGCCACCACGGCCCCCGCACCCTCCTCTACACCAGCCGCGGCACCGGGTTCTGGGGCCCGCCGTTCCGCGTCTTCGCCCCCAGCGAGATCACCCTGCTCGTGCTCCGCTCCCCGCACCCGCCCACCTCGCCGTAGCACGGGCCTTGCGGACAGGGCGCCGGGCGGCCGGCTCTCACGGCCCGTGCGAGGCAGGTGCCGAAGTCCGGGCCTCGGCGTCCTCGGCCGGCAGTCCCGCACCGTCCCGTGGGCGTCGCGCGCGGGAGCCGACCGGGAGGGCGGTGAACGCGGTTCCGCCAAAGACGTCCTCGCCGGCCGGCGCGAAGGCCCCAGGGTCGGACGTCGGCTGCCGCCACACCGTGTCCGGCGGAACGTGCCCAGCGGCCGCTTCCCGGAGAGGCTCCACGGCCGGGACGGCGTGGTGGGCAGCCCGGCGGTCGCGGGCGGCGGCCTCGGTGACGCCGGGCGGGCGGTCCTGGTCCCGGGTGCGCGCTCCCGCGTCGCCGGTCGCGGGGCTCGGCGGCTGCTGCCCCGCCTCACGCGGTGCGGCGGGCGGCGGCTCGACGGCGGGCGTGGCCCCGGTAGTTCCGGATCCGTGCGTCGCCTGCTCGGGGTGAAGTCCGGCGCGGGCGGCCGGCCCGCCCGCGGCAGCCGACTCGTCCCGCTGCTGCCGCCAGGCACGCTGGAAGTCGTCACGCCGCCGGCGCTGCCGGGGCCCCGGGGCCATGCCCCAGGCCACCATCTCGCGCGTCGCCCTGTCGAGAGGCCCCATAGGCGTGATCAGGCCGCTCGCCGCGAACTCCCCGGAGGCGGCCTCCCACAGCTCCCAGGCCTCCAGAGCGCTGCCCGTCCTCGCGCCCCGCTCCACCGCCTTGTCCCTGTCGAAACTGCGCCCGGCCAGTTCCGCGCCCCAGGCTTCGCGCAGCGCGGACCTCTCCCGGACGGCCGGGTCGGCCACGGGCGTGCCGGGCCGCCCGGGCGAGGGCTCGGGGCTGGCGGGGGGCGGGGCGGTGTCGCCGCCGGGCTCGGCGACGTCCTTCGGCTCCGGGCGGAACAACGCGGCCGGCTGCGTCCCGCCGGACGTCAGGTCCGTCAGGCGGCTCGCCAGCTCGAGGTCGCTGCGGTGCGGGATCGAGGCGAGCAGACCGCCGAACACATGGACGTGCAGGGCGCGGCGTGGGTGGTGCACGGGTTCCAGCTGGAGCAGGGTGTCGAAGATGAAGGCGGTGTAGGGGACTTTGTCCACCAGCCGGTTGGACTCGTCGGTGTCGCCGATCTCGTAGGCGTTCTTGTACTCCGCGGAGGACTCGCCCTGTCCGGAAAGGTTGAGGATCTCGTGCAGCCCGTCCCGGGGCGCGTCGACGATGTCGGCCCCGACGCCGGCCCCCCACGCGAAACGCCGGGAGTTCTCGTTCTCGGGCGCCGTCGTGGTGGGGTTGTACGTACGCACCTTCATGTTCGCGGCCGACGGGGTGTGTTCCTGGTAGCCGGTGAGGACCAGCCGGACCCGGACCGGGACGCCGCCGACGTCGACGACGTAGGTGCCGCGCAGCAGTTCCTTCAGACGCGGGCGCAGGGTGTTGTAACCGACGGCGGCCTCGTAGACGGTCTCCGCGAGGGATCCGGGCTGCAGACGGCCGGCGGACAGCAACTTCTCGACGTCGTCCTCGGTTTCCAGGGGCGGTTCGTCGACCGGGTCGAGGGCGGCGACCTTCGCCCAGGTCTGCACCGCGTACAACGCCTGGCCTCCCCAGGAATACATGTCCTGGGTGGCCTCCTCGACGGAGGCCGCGGGCGGTGCCGCCCTGGGCGGGGCCCACGCGAGGGTGTCGGGCGGCTGGAGGGCGCGGGTCCAGTGGGGCATCGCGGTGGCGGAGTCCCGCGGCGTGGTGAAGGACTCCGGGACGAGGACCTGCACGAACTGGTCCGGGACGACGAACCGGTCGTGGTGCAGGGCGCCGCCGGGGGTGTAGCGGTCCCACAGCGACTTCACCCGCTCCAGCGGCGCCCAGGGGGCGGTGCGGCGGCGGGCCGTCTCGACCGCGGCCCCGAGGAGACCGTGCTCCGGCAGCCAGGACACCGCGCGGTCCCACAGCGCCGCCGCCATGTCCCGCGGCGCCTGGGCGAACGCGGGCAGCGTCGCGTAGGCGTCGATGCGGACGTCGAAGTCGACGTGGTGGACGAACTCCTGGACGGCGCCTTTGAGGTCGGCGCGGAAGATGTGGATGTCCTTGTTCTGCTCACCGCGTGAGGTCTCTCCCTCGCGGTCCACGGACCCGTCGACGCTCACGCCCCCGTGGATGCCTTTCGTGCCGCCGTTGGCCTTGGCGCTGAGGGACATGTGCTGACGCAGCGCCCGTTCGACGGCGTCCTTCCACTGCCGGGACGACTCGCTGCGGTACATGATCTTCACTTCGGGGCGCAGCCGGTTCCACAGGGCGTCGCTGAACCGGGACGCCGACACGTGCACCCGCAGGTAGCGGGCGCCGAGAGCGCCGCCGCCGCGCGGCAGGGCGTACCAGCCGGTGACGCCCGTGCCCATGACGGCGTGGAACTGGTCGCGCAGCGCACTGCTGGCGAAGTTCGAGCGCAACGAGCGGTAGAGGGCGTCGGGGACGACGTTGTCGTCCTGGTCCCGCTGGAGGTGGCCGGACCGCACCAGCCGGACGACGATGCTCTCGAACACGTCGGAGGCGGCGAGGTGTTCGGGGTGCATGGCGGTCGTGGGGACCATGATGTGGTACGCGCGGTCCAGCCGGGCCTTGTCCGAGTACACGCGGGGGATCCTCCGGGCGCGCGGCGGGAACTCCACCGAGTCGCCGGGGAGGCGGAGGGCGTCGTCGGCGGCGTCCGCGGTCTGGTCGCGCAGTGCGCGGGCGGCGTCGTGCATCCGGCCCAGGGCGTCGGCGAGGTCCTGCCCGGCACGCAGCAGCGCGGCGGCCCTTCGGGCGTCGTCCGCCTCGCCGGCCGTCGCGCGGGGCGCCGTGCCGGGTGCCGCGGCGTCCCTGAGCAGGCCGGCCACCTGCGCGGCGCGGTGCCGCACGAGCCGTGTGGTGCTCAGCAGCAGGTCCGAGGCGGTGGCCAGCCTCGCCGCGGTGTCGCTGAACGTCTCGGCGCGGTCGGCGGCGTCGGTCACGTCGGCGTGCAGCGCCTGGGCTTCGGGCTGCGCGTGCCGGGCGCGCAGTCCCGGCAGGAGGCCCAGGATCCCGGCGGCGGCCCGTCCGGACCCGGCGAGTGCGGCGGCACGCCGGGAGAGGGCGGTGCAGTCGGCGTCGACGGCCTCGGCGGCACGCACCGCGTCGTCGGCGAACGCGGCCAGTTCCTCGGCCGGCCGGTGCAGCGACGTCAGATCCGCGGCCGTGGGCGGCCGGGTGCCGCCCAGCCGGAGGAGCAGGCCGAGGAGCGGCCGGTCCGCGTCGGCCCGCCGTTCGGCGGCGGCGTGGAACGCGCGCGCGGAGGCGGCGAGGGCCGGCGCGGTGGCCGCCAGGCGGTCCGCGTTCCGGGCGAACCGGGCGCGGGTCAGCGCGTCGGCGGCGAGTTGCCGCGGCAGGTCGTCGTCCATCCGCTCGCGGATGCGGTCGGGCACCAGGAGCGTGCCCGATGCGACGTAGGTGGCGGACAGACTGCGGCTCTGCACGGTGTCGTTGCGGCCCGAGCCCGGCAGCAGGCCGGCCAGTCCGCCGCCGTCCCGCCACCGCTTGATGGTGACCATGATGCCGACGTCGCCGGACATCACGGTGGGGAAGACGTCGGCCCGCTCTCCGTTCTCGTCCGTGACCGAGTCGACGTAGGTGACGCGGGTGACGTGGATGTCGCCCGTGGCGTCGACGTTCTTCGTGCCCCGGCTCGCGGAGACACCGCCGCTGACGGTGCCGCTGGCGCGGAACACCTCGTTCTCGCGCGTGGACGCGTGTTCCTCCTGGTTGCCCGGGTTAACGACGCTGGGTCCGCGCCGGGCGAGCGCGGGCGCGTCGGCTCTCCGGTCGGCCGGGTAGGCCCCGGGGACGACGAGGCCGTCGTCCGACAGGTCGCCCGGGCCGGCGTCGACTGCCCGGCGGCGGGAGTGGTCGTCCCCGGTCGGGGCGGCGGGCGCGCCCTCCGTGGCGGTTTCCGGTGCGCCGCCGGTGGTGTGTACCGACGTGGACGTGGCCTCGGGCACGGTGGCTCCGGCGTGGGCGAACTCACGCCGGTACTGGGCCGCGAGGCTGGCCACGCCGGACGTCTTGCTGCCCGCGGTGACGGTGCTGGTGTGCGTGGACCGGCTCGACTGGTACTGCTCGAACTCGGTGGGGTCGGCGGTGATCCGGCGGTCGGCGACCCGTTCCAGGAAGGTGAGCCTGATGTACATGGCCTGGTTCCACTCGCCGCGCCGGGGCAGACCCACGACCCGCGCGTGGTCGGAGGCGGTCTCCTGGAAGTGGGCCGCGAAGGCCCGCGGGGACAGCTCGCGGGTGAGCGCCTCGGGCAGCTCCGCGGGCGGCATGTCCTGCGGCTCCACACCGTGCAGCCGCGCGTACAGCTCGGACACGGCCCGGGTGAGGTGCGGGAACTGGGTGAACTGGGCATACATGCCGGTGGCCCCGCCGGACTCCAGCCGCAGGCGGCGGACGAGGCCCTGCTGGCGGGCGCGGGTGACGACCGCCGACTCGGGCCGGCGGGGTTCCTGGGTCGCGGCCCGGTCGATGACCTGGACGCTCATGTCCGGCCCCGACAGCCATACGTCCTGCGGTGGGCCTTCGGCGGCGAGTTCGTCGACCGACAGGTGCCAGGCCGCCGCGAACGCGCCCTCCTGCACGGTCCGGGTGACTTCGGAGCGCCGGTAGGAGGAGGACGCCGTCTGGAAGGAGTCACCGGTCCCCCAGTCGCGTCCGTACTCGGGGCCCAGCACGAACTGGATGCGGCCGCCGTCGCCGTTGAACTCCGCGTGGCCCTCGGTGCTGTTGAGGTCGAGGCGGAAGCCGCCGCCGAAGCCCACGTCGAAGCCGCCCGAGTCGGCCACCGCGCCGGACGACTGCGTCATCGTCATCTGCCGCTGATTGACCGTCGACCTGTACGGGACGGTGTCGAACGGGGCGTCCGCCACATGGAGCCTCGCCGTCAGGCGGAACTGGCGACCGGCGAGCCAGATCGTGTGCACGATGCCGTGCTGTGCCTCGGCGATGTCGGTTTCCAGGGCGTGCCGGCCGAAGAAGGAGGCCAGTTCGTTGTCCACCGCGGTCCGGTTCAGCGGAATGCGGAGCCTCTCGGTGGGCGTCAGGCCGGGGATTCTCCGTTGCAGGATCGCCCGGAACGTCTCCTGGACGCGGTGCGAGCCCGGCATCGCGGTGGCGACGGTGAACCGCGTATCGGCCCCCGCGGTCGCCGACCACGTCATGTCGAAGTCGTCGGCGGGCGCGATCGCGGGCGCCGGGCGGGCCTCCTGCTGAGCGGTCACCCACGCGGGCGGGCGGGGCGAGGAGACCAGCCGCGGCGGTACGGCCCACTCGCGCTGCAGGAACCGCGCGCCTCGTCCGTCCCGGTGCGGGGCGCTGACCTCGGCCGTCAGGACGGTGCTGACCGGCTCCACCCGGGGGCCCGTGTGGGAGACGACCTCGATGTCCATCCGTACCCGGGCCGTGGCCCGTACCTGGTCGTCGGAGGCGTTCAGGACGGTGTGGTTCAACGTCTGTGCGCCCAGGCCCGTCGACCCGCCGCGCTTGGCCTCGATGCCGCCCGACAGCATCGGCAGCGTCCCCGTGACGATGTTCACCCGCCCCGGGGAGGCGGTGTCGTTCTTCCGGTGTTCCGACGGCTTCGTCCGCAGCCCGCTCGCGTTGTAGGAGGCGGAGAGCGTGACCGTCGACTCGAACTTCTTGGTGTGGGTCAGCGTCAGTCCGGAACCGATGTCGGTGCGGGTCGTCGCGCCCGGCGCGACGCCCCTGACGACGACACTGTCGGGCACCGGAACCATCTGGAAGCGCAGGTGTCCGCTGAACGTCTCCGCGCTGGTGGTCCCGTCGCGCACCACGACCGGGCCGGACACGTCCCCGCCGCCGAGCATGAGGCGGCTGCGGTTGCGCAGACCGCGCTCGGTGATCTGCTCCTTGACCTCCTTCAGCATGTCCACGACGATCTCCGCGTCGATCCCGGCGCGGCGCAGGGCACGGTGCAGGTCCGCGACGGCGTCGACGACGTTGACGGCGTTCAGCAGCACCGGGATGCGGCTGCTCGGCGACGTCCCGCCGCCTGCGTCCGCAGGCCGGCTTCCTGCCGTCTCCGCCGCGTCGAGCGGCTGGAGTGCGTCGTCTCCCAGGAACTGCCGCGGGTATTCGACGGTGAGACGGCGCGGCACCACGGTGCCCGGCTGGTCGGCCTCCTTCAGCGCTGCGATGTCCCGTCCGGTCAGCGGCGGCGGGGCGGTCGAATGCACCTGCGGGGCACGCGTGTCGGGATCCGCCAGGTAGCGCGCCTCCCGGCCGTCCACGAAGATCCGGAACGCGAGATCGGCCCGCCGGGCCCCGCGCTCCCGCACGAAGGGCTTGCTGCCCGCGATGTTCAGCTTCGTCCAGTTGTCCTCGGTCGCGGTGTCACCCGACGCGCTGACCTGGGGGGCGGCGATCACGCTCGCCGCCATGCGGCTCAGATGGTGGCTGACGACGCTGACGAGCTGCGCGGCGCCCTCCCGCTTGCGTCCCGAGGTGAACGACCCCTTGCCGGTGGTCGAGCCGAAGGCCACACGGTATCCCTCGGCGCCGGCGTTGACGTCCTCCTCCGCCTCGTCGTCGACGACGCTGTGCCGGTCGCCGCCTTCCGGGAGCGGCCGGACGTCCCGCAGCACGGGCAGCAGCCACACCAGTCGTCCCTGCGACACGAACGCCTGGCCCGACTCCAGTTTCGCTTCCCAGCCGAGGAGTTCCCCTTCCCGCTGCCGGTCCCGCTCCTCGCGTCCGCCGGCGGTCGTCGCCGCGGGGAGCGTCGGCGACGCCAGGAACCCGGCGAGCCGGCGCTCGATGTCATCGCGCATCGCGCGCTGAGCCGCCTCGTCGAGCCCCCCGGGCAACTCGTCCACCGGCAGGTCCGTGGTCTGCATGATCCGGTGTGCCCACGCCCGGGCATGGTCCTCGGGGAACCTCTGCGCGCCGGAGACCACGACGTCGCCCAGAGCCTCCGGTACCAGGAAGGGCGAGTTGTTGTGCTGCGGGCCGGAACGGACCCGGTCCATTTCGATCGCCGTGTGCGCGGCGTCTGCGGCCTGCTCGCCCACCGCGGCCCGGGACACACCCCGCGCGGACCGCACGCCCCGCTCCGGGGACGACGACCGCTCCGGCGCGCGTTCGGCGAACGCGCCTGCGGTGCCCGTGGGCGGCTGGGAGGAGGAGGTCGAGGCGCCCAGGGTGTCGTCCGTCTCCTCGACGCCGTCCGGCCTCGCGCGCCCGGCACCCAGCGGCCCGGCCCACGGCTCGACCCCGCGGCGCTTGCCCAGTTCCCGCGCGACGGACCGGGCCGCTTCGTACCCGCCCTCGGCCATCGCCGCCGCGACCGCGGCCACATCCCTGCGCAACTGGGTGTGCAGCGGCGAGTCCGGGGTGAGGTCCGGTGGGTAGTGGTCGTACACCTGGACCAGCTCCAGCACCTGCCGCCGACGTGCCGGGTCCACACCTGCCAGGAGGAGCGATGTGTCCGCCACCGTCGTGTCGGGGTCCGCGGTCACGGGTCGGGGGACCGACGGTGCCCGCCCGATGCCGGACGGACGGCCGGGGCGGGACAGACGGTCGGGGCCGGGCGGATGGTCGCCGGGATCGGCGCTCGCCGCCCACTTGCCCTTGGTGCTCCACGGGTTCAGCGGCACGAGGTCGTCCGTCCACGGCACACCCGCTGCCGACGACGTCGTCCCGGTGCCGTGCGCCGGTGTCACGGGAGGAAGGTGCTCGGCGCGGAAGGTCCACCCCCCGGACACCTGCGTCCGCGCGTCGTCTCCCAGTGAGAAGGTGGTCCTGAAGTGCGGTCTCGGCGCGGACGTGTCCGGGGAGGCGGGACCGGCACTGTTCAGCAACTGCACGGCGGCCGGAGGCGGGGTGAACACCTCATCGAGCGGAGAGGTCCCGTCCTCGGGGTGGCCGGTCATGGCGGGGGGCAGCCCCTCGACTTCCCGCGCCAGACGGTCGGGCCACTCGTCCTCGAGGATGTCGGTCACCGCGCCTCGCACCCTTCGTCGAATTGCCGCCACGCCCTTCTTCTCGGCCTTGTGATCAGCCGTGCTCCGTTCACGCTCTCTTCGGTCCTGCTGGTCCAGGAATCCCCGGACGTATTCGTTCGTGCTGCGCCGACTCACCTGCAGTCGGCGGGCGACGGAAAGCAGCTCGTCCGGACCAGCGACCTTGTCCAGGGCGCTCGCCTCGGCCGCGGCCTGCTTCTCCGCCATCTCGTGGGCACCGATGAGCAGCAGATTGTTCGCGTCCTTCGGCAGCGTTTCTGCAGCGCTCCGCACAGCTGCCAACTTGTCGAGGCGTTCGCGCGCCTGCTCACGGTGAATGGTCACGATGTCGAACCATCCGCGTCCGGCGACGACCTCTCTCGACCTGAAGGCGCGCAGCGTCACGTCGCCGTCCGAAGACAGCGGTGTGAGGTTGTCCTGGCTGAGGATCTCCCAGCCGTTCGGACCACGCCACAGGAGGTTGGTGGCTTCCGGGAGGCCCGGTGCGGAGGCGGTCGTGTCCTGCGGACCCGCGGTCATGTACTGCTCGTGTCCGAACCATTCGTACGGCCGCAACGCGCCACGGAACTGCTCGGCGGCCTTCGCGTTGACCGTGCCGCTCGGCGACTGGTAGTGCCAGACGGTGAAGCTGCCCTCCCGCGCACTGGGGGTCAGCACCAGCGCGCAGCCGTTCATCGCGGCTGTGAACACGAAATCGGCGGCGAACTCCCCGTTGTCCTGCACGGGTACATCGGTGTGCCCGACATTCGTCAGGGCATGGGTCGTGGCGCCCTGGTGATAGGGAACGTAGTACGCCGAGACGTACTCCCCCGGTCCACGGACACCGGGGATGTCGTGCCGGCCCACGATGTCCCGCAGGAGGCCGTCCTCCCGGGCGAACGCCTCCACGTATTTCTCCACCGCGGGAGTCAACAGGTACACCGGCCGCCCGTCCGCCGTGGACCGGGCCGGATCCACGGTCAGTGTGAACCAGTGGCGGTCCTTGCCGTCCATCCACCTCAGGAACCGGGGCCAGTCGATGGCGGACCCCGGCATCCGGGCCCGCATGCCCTCGTCCATCCGCAGGAGCACCACGTTGTCGCGGAGGAAGCCCTTGGGCGAACGGGTGAAGTCCGCGACCGCCCGCTCACCGGACGGCCCGTGCAGGACCGTCGCGCGTGACCTCCCTGCGCCCGCGCTCCCCTGCTGCGAGGAGCCCCGCGGCCCGGCTCCCTTCCTCCCACGCGCCGCCAGCATGCCGCCACGGAGCCGCGCGGGTTCCCTCCCGTCCGAGGCTATGTCGTCGGCGATCCGAGCGGCCAGCTGGACGCTCGACATGCCGGGGAACACCGACCCCGCACGCACCAGTCGCCGGTGTGCCTCCTCGACCGTCCGCCGGTCCGCGGTCAGGTCCTGGCGGATCCGCTTCAGCTGACGGTTGACCGTGTGGAACAGATCCGCGGCCGGATCGAGCTCAGGGGACAGGAAGACATCCGTCCGCGACGGCTCGGGGAGCGCCGGCGAGGTGGACGCCGGGGTACCGGCCGGGGTCCGGGAGGACGTGGCGGCGGGACGGTCCGTGCCGGCCGGTGCCACGTCGGTGTGACCGGGGAACCGGTCGCGGACGGCCGCGGCGTAGGCCTCGCTCCCCTCGCGCTTGGCGTGAACCGGCGTCGTGGGGCCCGGAGCCGGCCCGCTCGTGGTGCCGGCCGCGAAGAGCGCGTCGCGCGGGGAGTTCCGGCCGGGCCGCGAGGCCGTGTCAGGAGTGGCCGTGCCGGTGGTCACGGGGCGGTGTGGCGAGGACGCGGTGGCCGTGGTGGGCCGGGCCGCCCCGGCGGGGGGCTCGGCCGCGCTCTTCGCGCGACTCGCCTCCGAGGCGTTCGAGGTCTCGGAACCGCGCGTGGACTCCGGGGCCGGAGGAACCGGCCTACGGCCTTCGGTGGCCGCTTGGGAGGTCGTGGCCGGGCGGTTCGCCTCCGCCGGCGGGACGGCGGTCGCAGCCGTACTGTCGCGGGCCACCGAGGTCCCGCCGCCGGGCCGCGCGCCGGTACCGCCCCGGTTCGCCTCGGAGACCGGGGCGGCCGGGCGGTTCGCCTCCGCCGGCGGGACGGCGGTCGCAGCCGTACTGTCGCGGGCCACCGAGGTCC
>NZ_JBEXLP010000094.1:0-27175 GCF_040610035.1 Streptomyces sp. NPDC004542 | reverse complement strand
TCAGGCTCCCCCGCCGCCCGCGGGCGGCGCGATGGCCGACGCGCTGCGGCGCGCGGGGCTGCTCGACCCGAAGAACGGGCGGCGCTGACCACCCGGGGCCGGGCGCCTTCCACGCAGGAAGGGCCCGGCCCGCGGAAAACCGGTGGCCGGGAAGATCACCCGCCCGCGAGACTGCGTCCGTGCCCGCCACCGATCCCAAGGCCGACCTCCAGGTGTATCTGCAGGACGCCCGCGATGTGCTGCTGTGGAAGCTGGACGGCCTGTCCGAGTACGACGTACGGCGGCCCCTGACTCCCACCGGCACCAACCTGCTCGGACTCGTCAAGCACCTCGCCGGTGCCGAGGCGCTGTACTTCGGCACGGCCTTCGGGCGGCCCTTCGCCGACGGGCCCGCGCTGTGGATCACCGGGGACGCCGAGCCGGACGCGGACCTGTGGGCACGGCCCGAGGAGAGCCGGGAGCGGATCACCGGCCTGTACCGGCGGGCGTGGGCCCACTCGGACGAGACGATCGCCGCGCTGCCGCTGGACGCGGTCGGCCGGATACCGGGAGGGCCGGGCAACGACATCACGCTGCACCGCGTCCTCACCCACATGATCGCCGAGACCCAGCGGCACGCCGGGCACGCCGACATCGTCCGGGAACTGATCGACACGGCGGCCGGCCAGCGCGAGCAGGGCCGCAACATGTCCCCCGGGGACGCCGGGGCACGGCGGGACCACCGCGGCCGCGTGGAGGCCGCGGCACGGGAGGCGGAACGCCGGTACGCGTAGCGCGTGCCGCGTTCTAGCGCTCGGTCACCTTGCCGGCCGCGACCTCCAGGCGGCGGGTCACCCGTACCGCGTCCAGCATCCGCCGGTCGTGGGTGACCAGGAGCAGGGTGCCCTGGTAGGAGTCGAGGGCCGACTCCAGCTGTTCGATGGCGGGCAGGTCGAGGTGGTTCGTCGGCTCGTCCAGGACGAGGAGGTTGACGCCCCGGCCCTGGAGCAGGGCCAGGGCGGCCCGGGTGCGTTCGCCCGGTGAGAGGCTCGCGGCCGGGCGCAGCACATGCTCCGGCTTCAGGCCGAACTTGGCCAGCAGGGTGCGCACCTCGACCGGCTCGGTGTCGGGGACGGCCGCGCGGAAGGCGTCCAGCAGGGCCTGCGGGCCGTGGAACAGCCTGCGGGCCTGGTCGACCTCGCCGACCAGGACACCCGAACCGAGCGTCGCGTGCCCGGCGTCGAGGGGGATCCGGCCGAGCAGCGCGCCGAGCAGGGTGGACTTGCCCGCGCCGTTGGCACCGGTGACCGCCACCCGGTCCGCCCAGTCGATCTGCAGGCGGACCGGTCCGAAGGTGAAGTCGCCGCGCCGTACCTCCGCGTCCCGCAGCGAGGCCACGACCGAGCCGGAGCGCGGGGCCGCCGCGATCTCCATGCGCAGCTCCCACTCCTTGCGGGGCTCCTCGACGGTCTCCAGGCGCTCGATCATGCGCTGGGTCTGGCGGGCTTTCGCGGCCTGCTTCTCGCTGGCCTCGCTGCGGAACTTGCGGCCGATCTTGTCGTTGTCGTTGCCCGCCTTGCGGCGCGCGTTCTTCACGCCCTTGTCCATCCAGGAGCGCTGCATCTGCGCCCGGTCCTGGAGGGCCGCCTTCTTGTCGGCGTACTCCTCGTAGTCGTCCCGGGCGTGCCGGCGGGCCACCTCGCGTTCCTCCAGGTAGGCCTCGTAGCCGCCGCCGTAGAGGTTGATCCGCCGCTGGGCGAGGTCGAGTTCGAGGACCTTGGTGACCGTGCGGGTGAGGAACTCGCGGTCGTGGCTGACGACGACGGTCCCGGCGCGCAGCCCGGCGACGAAGCGTTCGAGGCGCTCCAGGCCGTCCAGGTCCAGGTCGTTGGTGGGCTCGTCGAGCAGGAACACGTCGTAGCGGGAGAGCAGCAGGGAGGCGAGGCCCGCGCGGGCCGCCTGGCCGCCGGACAGGGAGGTCATCGGCTGGTCCAGGTCCACGGCCAGGCCGAGGGAGCCGGCGACCTCCTCGGCCCGCTCGTCCAGGTCGGCGCCGCCGAGGCCGAGCCAGCGCTCCAGGCTCGCCGCGTAGGCGTCGTCGGCGCCGGGCGCGCCCTCGACCAGCGCCTCGGTGGCCGCGTCCATCGTCCGCTGGGCCTCGGCGACGCCGGTGCGGCGGGCCAGGAACTCCCGCACGGTCTCACCGGGCCGGCGCTCCGGCTCCTGCGGGAGATGTCCCACGGTCGCCGTGGGCGGGGAGAGCCTGAGCTCGCCCTCTTCCGGCACGGCCAGTCCGGCGAGCATCCTCAGCAGCGTGGACTTGCCCGCTCCGTTGGCTCCGACGAGGCCGATCACGTCCCCGGGGGCGACGACGAGGTCGAGGCCGGAGAAGAGCGAGCGGTCGCCGTGGCCGGCGGCGAGGTTCTTGGCGACGAGGGTGGCAGTCATCAGGACGCCGATCCTAACGGCCGGGCCGCCCGCCGCTCAGCCGGGCTTTGCGCGCGTCACCGCGGCCACCAGCACGCTCCCGGACGTCCGGGCCACCACGAAGGCCTCTCCCTTCACCCTCTACCCCTGTCCGACCGCGGTTTGACGGTCCGGCCACGCCGTCACGCCCTCGGGCGGCCGGGCCGGCTCGCCCGGCCGCCCGAGGGTGTCAGCTGCCGGGGAGGTGCCGGCCGGTGCGCGGCGGACGTACGCCGTCCAGGGTGGTGGCCGCGGGCGTGGCGGGCGTGCCGCCCGAGGTGGCGCGGGTGAACGCGGCGGCGCCGCCGGCGAGCGGCACCCGGGCCGACGTACGGGCCAGGTCCAGGGTGAGCGTCGGGGTGGTGGACGGCGGATCGATGAGGTCCTTGTCCGTGCCCGCGACGATCAGGGCCAGGCGGTGGCCCCGGGGGACGACGTGGTCGGTGGCCGCGAGGTCGAGCGTGAGGGTGTACGCCTTGCCCGGGGTGAGCGGGCGGCCCGCGCGGTCGGGGGCGTAGTGGCCGAGATCGGCCCAGCCGCGGCTGAGGACCGTGGAGCCGACGGCGGCCGTCTTCGCCCGCGTCGCCTTGAAGCAGGCGCTGTCCCCGGCGGTGCTCGCGCCCCAGCAGGTGCGGTCGGTGAGCGTGGTGATGCCCTCGGCGGCGTCCGCGTAGTCACGGATCGTGTCGGGGCCGACGTCGACGAGGACGGCGGACAGGTGGGCCGTCGAGGTGGTCGGGGTGGCGGTGACGGTGACCTCGGAGGAGCCGGACAGGCGCAGGTCACGGGTGAGCGGCCGGGTGAGGAAACCGGCCTTCTCGGGGGTCGGGCGGGTGATCCGCGCGGCCCAGTCGGTCTCGCTCAGGCGCGGGTCGTCGGTGAAGGTCTCGGTGCCGGAGCCCTGGCGCAGGCCGAGGGTGCCGACGCCGGGCCGCGGTCCGGTGGCCGGGCGCAGCGTGGTGGCCCGAGTGGTGCGCGGCGGCCAGACCTTCGAGGTGACCCACTGGTCGGGGTGGCGCTCGATGTCCGCCATCGGCTCGCGGTCGATGCCGTTGGCGTAGCCGAGGAGTTCGTGGTCGAACCAGCGGTGCAGGGTCTCGACCCAGTCGGCGCGCCGGTAGTCGAAGGGGTCGACGTGCCCGGTCTGGGAGAGCCAGATCTTGCGCTCGACGCCGTGCTTCGCGAGGGCGTCCCACCACCGGCCGGCGTGCTGGGTGCGGACGTTGAGGTCCTGCATGCCGTGCACGAGGAAGACGCTCGCCCGTACCTTGCCCGCGTCCTTGACGTAGTCGCGCTCGGTCCACAGGGGCGTCCAGTCGCCGGTGCGGGGGGCTCCGTCGACCAGCTTCCGCTGGACGGCGGCGCACGTGGCGCGGGCGCCGTCGCTCTCCACCGCGTCGGACAGGGCGTCGGGGCCGGAGTCGTACAGCGGGGCGCCCTTGGCGAAGTAGTAGTCGTACCAGGAGGAGATGCCGCTGATCGGCACGATCGTCTTCAGGCCCCTGACGCCGGTGGCGGCGACGCCGTTGGCGATGGTGGCGTCCCAGCTCTTGCCGATCATGCCGGTGCGGCCGTCGGTCCAGGTCGCCCGGACGGTGGAGGTGCCGGTGCGGCTGGTGTAGGCGCGGGCGCGGCCGTTCAGCCAGTCGACGACGGCCTTCGCGGACTGGATGTCGCTCGGGCCGCCGATGTCGACGCAGCCGTCGGAGCGGTTGGTGCCGGCGAGGTCGACGCCGACGAAGGCGTAGCCGCGGGGCACGAAGTAGTTGTCGTAGAACAGCGGCATCTGCACGACGTGGCCGCTCGCGTCGTAGGTCTTCAGCTGGCTCTCGTTGCCGCGCCCGCAGCAGGAGTAGTACGGGCTGGCGTCCATGATGACGGGGACCTTTTGGCCCTGCCGGGCGGGTTCGGCCGGCCGGACGATGTCGGCGGCGACGCGGTCGGTCCTCCCGTCGCCGTCGCCGTCGAGGCCGGTGTCCACCCAGACGGACTCGCGGACGGCACCGGCGTAGGAGTAGACCGGCCGGCTCTCCTTCGGGGCCGGGGCGGCCTGGGCGGCGGCCGGGGTGAGGAAGGCGGCCGTGAGGACGGCGACGGCCGCTGTCGCGAACGTTCTCCAGGTCGTGAAGCGCGTGCGTTTCGGCATGCGCGGACGGTACCTCGGCCAACTGCCCCGCAGTAGTGGGCATCTGAGTGGCCGTCGCCTTCGTGACGGCCGAATGGCGATCGTGTGACACGGGGTGCTGTGGACACGCCAGGAGCCACAGGGTCTGAATAGGCTCCGAACAGACTTGTCGTCCCTACGACTTGGAGCTGACGTGCACCGCAGAATCCTCGCCCCGGGCGCACTCGCGGCGGCCTCCCTGCTGCTGGCGATCCCGGCATCGGCCGCGAGCTGGGCACCCGGCGCGCCGGGCATCGGCGACCCCTACTACCCGTACTACGGCAACGGCGGCTACGACGTCTCCCACTACGACCTGAGGCTGCGCTACCAGCCCGCGACCGACGAGCTGGAGGGCACGGCGACCGTCCTGGCGCGGACCACCGAGGACCTGTCCCGCTTCGACCTGGACTTCCTGCTGGACGTGAGCGAGGTCCGGGTCGACGGTGCCCCGGCCGCCTTCGCCACCTCCGGGCAGCACGAGCTGGAGATCACCCCGAGGACGCCGCTGGCCAAGGGCACGCCGTTCACCGTGGTGGTCCGCTACAGCGGGGTGCCGTCGACGAAGAGCGCCTACGGGTTCTCGACCTGGCACCGCACCCCGGACGGGGCGGTCGCGGCGGACGAGCCCGAGGCCGCGTGGTGGTGGTTCCCCAGCAACGACCACCCGCTGGACAAGGCCACCTACGACGTGTCGGTGGCCGTGCCGGACGGCACCCAGGCCATCTCGGGCGGAACGCTGCAGTCGACGAGCTCCAAGCTCGGCTGGACCCGCTACACCTGGCGGCAGAACAAGCCGCAGGCGACGTACCTGGCCACCCTCGCGGTCGGGAAGTTCGACATCACGACCGGCACCTCCGACGGTGGTGTCCCCGTCGTCAACGCCTACAGCAAGGACCTCGGCGACAACGACGGCGCGGCCCGGGCGAGCGTGGAGCGGACCGGGGAGCTGGTGGACTGGCTCAGCGGGTACTTCGGGCCGTACCCGTTCGCCTCGGCGGGCGGCTACGTACCCAACACCACCACCGGGTACGCGCTGGAGACGCAGACCCGGGTGTACTACAGCCCCAAGCAGTTCGCCTCCGGCTCCAACACCTCCGTGGTGGTGCACGAGCTGGCGCACCAGTGGTACGGCGACGACGTGTCGCTGAAGGGCTGGAAGGACATCTGGCTCAACGAGGGCTTCGCGCGGTACGCGCAGTGGCTGTGGTCCGAGCACGAGGGCGAGGGCACCACACGGGAGCTGGCGGACTACGTGTACGCCTCGCACCCGGCCGACGACGCGTTCTGGACGGTCGCGCCCGGTGACCCGGGCCCGGACAACCAGTTCGACACCGCGGTCTACGACCGGGGCGCCCTCGCCGTCCAGGCACTGCGGGGCGCGGTCGGCGACGACGCCTTCTTCGCCATCCTCAAGGGCTGGCCCGAGGAGCACGCGTACGGCAACGCCTCGGTGGCCGACTTCCAGAAGTACGCCGAGCGGGTCTCCGGCAAGCCGCTCGCGGCGCTCTTCGACACCTGGCTGTTCCAGCCGTCGAAGCCGGCCGCGTCCGCGGCGCGCGCCGCGTCGGTCGCGAGGACCGCGACGGCGCCCGCCCGGCCGAGGTCCTGGAAGAAGATCGAGGCGACGAACGACGTGCACGCGCGCTGACGCCGTCCCGTCGGGGGGGCGGGCTCGCCCGTCGGCCTCAGCCCGGCCCCTCCCTGTGGTCGTACACCGTCACGGCGATCCCCCGTTCGACCAGCCGCCCGGTGACGAGCGGCTCGACCCTGGTCCACGTCCCGCCGGCCAGCCCGCAGCCTATGCGGGGCATGTGCACGGACGCGCCGAGGGCGGCCGCTTCGTCGGCGAGCCGGCCCAGGGCCGTGCCGATCGCCTCGTAGCGCACCGGGACGCCCTTGCTGCCGGTGCGTGTGCCCCGCTGGCCGATCATGTTGGCCACCCACACGTACCGCTCGACGCGCACCAGTTGCACCGCGCCCAGACCGAAGTCGTTCGCCGCGCGGTCGCGGTGCCAGGCACGGTACGCGGCCTCCGGCTCCGGCCAGCGGCGTGAGAGCGCCAGCACGAAGCCCTTCCCCCAGCCGCCGATGTCGTTGCAGACATGGGCGATCACCTTGACGCCCCCCACCGACGGCACGGTGGCGTCACCTCGGACGTACGAGATCCCCGACATGACACCACCGTAGAGGCCACCACTGACAGCGGCTGTGACCTGCTACTTCGTGGAGTCGATCAGCTCACGCTCCACGCTCTGCGCGACCCGGCGGCGCACGCCGAACCAGCCGGCGATCAGCAGCACGGCGATCAGCGGGATGAGGAGCAGGGTCCTGCGGCCGACCTCGGGGTCGTTCCACATCATGCCGAGGCAGGCGAGCAGGAAGGCGACCGTGGCGATCTCGGTGACCGGGCTGAACGGCAGCCGGAAGTGCGGCCGGGTGACGGCGCCCTCCCGGGCCCGCCGGACGAAGACCAGGTGGCAGACCATGATGATCACCCAGGTGCTGATGATGCCGAGGGAGGCGACGTTCAGCACGATCTCGAAGGCCTGGCTCGGTACGAGGTAGTTCAGCACGACACCGGCCACGCACACCGCGCAGGTGAGCAGGATGCCGCCGTAGGGGACCTGGCTGCGGTTCATGCGGGCGGTGAACCTCGGCGCCGAGCCGGCCATCGCCATCGAGCGCAGGATGCGGCCGGTGGAGTACAGGCCGGAGTTCAGCGACGACATGGCGGCGGTGAGCACGACCAGGTTCATCACGTCACCCGCCCCGGAGACGCCGATCTTCGACAGGACCGTCACGAAGGGACTCTGGTCGGCGGAGTACACGGAGCCGGGCAGCAGCAGGGCCAGCAGGACGACCGAGCCGACGTAGAACACGCCCACCCGCCACATGATCGAGTTCACCGCGCGCGGGACGACCTTCTCCGGCTCGGCGGTCTCTCCCGCGGCGACCCCGACCAGCTCCAGGGCGGCGTAGGCGAAGATCACGCCCTGCATGACGAGGACCACCGGCATCAGGCCGTGCGGGAGGGCGCCGCCGTTGTCCGTGATCACGCCCGGGCCCGGAGCGTGACCGTCCACGGGATGCCGGGTGGCCAGCAGGAAGATGCCGACCAGCATGAAGGCGACGAGGGTGACGACCTTGACGATCGCGAACCAGAACTCCATCTCGCCGAAGATCTTCACGGAGATCAGGTTCACCGCGAGGACCACCGCGAGGGCGACCAGCGCGAGCACCCACTGCGGAACCGGGGTGAACAGGCTCCAGTAGTGCGTGTACAGGGCGATCGCGGTGATGTCGGCGATGCCGGTGGTCGACCAGTTCAGGAAGTACATCCAGCCGGCGACGTAGGCGCCCTTCTCGCCGAGGAACTCACGCGCGTACGACACGAAGGAGCCGGAGGAGGGCCGGTAGAGGACCAGCTCGCCGAGGGCCCGTACGACGAAGAAGGCGAAGACGCCGCAGACCAGGTAGGCCAGGGCGAGCGCCGGGCCCGCGTTGTGCAGCCGGCCGCCGGCGCCCAGGAAGAGTCCGGTGCCGATGGCGCCGCCGATCGCGATCATGTTGACGTGGCGGTGCTTGAGGTCCTTGCTGTAGCCGGCGTCGCCCGCGTCCGCGGGTGTGCGGGCCGCCCGGGGGTGGTCGGCGACCTGTGCCGAGTGCACGGCGTCCTTGCTCACGGGTGGTTCCACTTTCTGGTGCCCCGGGATCGCGTGCCCCGGGTGTCCGAACGTGTCTCGGCCCGCACCACCCTCGTGTCGCGGTACAGACCGAGGCAGCAGCTTCCCCGGGGCGTCCTCGGCCATGCGAGGGTCCACGTCACACAGCGGCACTTCTCACACGGTCACCACATGTTTCACAGCACTGGTGAGACAGCGATACTGCTGCGCATGACGACCGATGCCGTACCCGGCGCCGACGACGCTGCCGGGCAGCCGACCCTCACCGTCGACGAACTGGCCGCCCGCGCGGGCGTCACGGTCCGCACGGTCCGTTTCTACGCCACCCGGGGCCTGCTGCCGCCGCCGGTGATCGGTCCGCGCCGGGTGGGTCACTACGGGCCCGGGCACGTGGCCCGGCTGGCCCTCATCGAGGAGCTGCGGCAGCAGGGCATGACCCTGGCCGCGATCGAGCGGTACCTGCGGCAGCTGCCGCCCGGTCTCACCCCGCACGACCTGGCGATCCACCGTGCCGTGGTCGCGTCCTGGGCGCCGGACACCGAGGAGACGCTGTCGCGGCGGGAGCTCGAGCGGCGCGCGGGAGTGCCGCTCACGGAGGAGGACGTGGCGCGGCTGACCGCGATGGGCGTCGTCACGGCCGCCGGCGCGGACACGTTCCGGGTCGACCGCGGGCTGCTGCGGCTCGGCGTCCGGCTGCTCGGCGTGCCGCTGTCCCAGGAGGCGATCCTCGCGGCGCGCGAGGTGCTCGTCGAGCACTCGCGCGCCGCGGCCCACGAGCTCTCCCAGCTCCTGCGCGGCGAGGTGGCGGAGCGTGACGCCCGGGACGTGAAGTCCCTGTCGGCGGACATGCACCCGTTGGTGGTACAGGCGCTGCTGACCACGTTCCAGCGGTCGCTGCGGGAGGAGCTGGGCGCGTGGCTCAGCAAGGAGTCACGAGCGGGCTGAGTCGGTGAACCGCTCCCCCTTCTCCGCCTTGCGCACCAGCAGCGCGGGCGGGTCGAAGCGCTCGCCGTAGCGCTCGGCGAGCTCACGCGCGCGTGCCACGAATCCGGGCAGGCCGCCTTCGTAGCCGTTGATGTACTGCAGCACGCCGCCGGTCCAGCCGGGGAAGCCGATGCCGAGGATCGAGCCGATGTTGGCGTCGGCGACCGAGGTGAGGACACCCTCCTGAAGGAGGCGGACGGTGTCCAGCGCCTCGGCGAAGAGCATGCGCTCCTGCATGTCCACGAACGGGATCTCGGCGCCCGGGCGTGTGAAGTGCTCCCGCAGCCCCGGCCACAGCCCGGCCCGCCTGCCGTCCTCCCCGTACTCGTAGAAGCCGGCGCCGCCGCTGCGGCCGGTGCGGCCGAACTCGTCGACCATGCGGTCGATGACCGCCTCGGCGGGGTGCGCGGTCCAGGTGCCGCCCGACTCCTCCACGGCACGCCTGGACTCGGCCCGGATCTTCCGCGGCAGGGTGAGCGTCAGCTCGTCCATCAGGGACAGCACCTTCGCCGGGTAGCCCGCCTGCGCGGCCGCCTGCTCCACGGAGGCCGGCTCGATGCCCTCGCCGACCATGGCGACGCCCTCGTCGATGAAGTGGCCGATCACTCGCGAGGTGAAGAAGCCGCGCGAGTCGTTGACGACGATCGGCGTCTTGCCGATCTGCCGGACCAGGTCGAACGCGCGCGCGAGGGCCGTGTCGCCGGTCCGTCCGCCCTTGATGATCTCCACCAGCGGCATCTTGTCGACGGGCGAGAAGAAGTGCAGGCCGATGAAGTCGTCCTGGCGTTCGACGCCCTCGGCGAGCGCGGTGATGGGCAGGGTGGAGGTGTTGGAGCACAGCAGCGCGTCCGGGGCGACGACGTGCTCGATCTCCTGGAACACCTTGTGCTTGAGCGCGGGGTCCTCGAAGACGGCCTCGATCACCGCGTCGCAGCCGGCCAGGTCCTGCGCGTCGGCGGCCGGCGTGATGCGGGCCAGCAGCGCGTCCGCCTTCTCCTGGGTCGTACGGCCCTTCGCGACGGCCTTGGCGCACAGCTTCTCGGAGTAGCCCTTGCCCTTGACGGCCGCTTCCAGGGACACGTCCTTCAGGACGACGTCGATGCCCGCGCGGGCGCAGGAGTAGGCGATGCCCGCGCCCATCATCCCGGCACCGAGCACGGCCACCCTGCGCACCTGACGGGGCTCGACGCCCTTCGGGCGGTTGGCGCCGGAGTTGACGGCCTGGAGGTCGAAGAAGAACGCCTGGATCATGTTCTTCGAGGTCTGGCCGGCGGCCAGTTCGACGAAGTAGCGGGCCTCGATCACCTGGGCGGTCTCGAAGTCGACCTGGGCGCCCTCGACGGCGGCGGCGAGGATGTTGCGGGGGGCCGGGTAGGGGGCGCCGCCCGTCTGCTTGCGCAGGGTGGCGGGGAAGGCGGGGAGGTTCGCCGCGAACGTGGGGTCGGCGGGCGTACCGCCGGGGATCCGGTAGCCCGGCCGGTCCCAGGGCTGCCGGGACTCGGGGTGGGCGTCGATGAAGGCGCGGGCCTTGGCGAGGAGTTCCGCGGGGGTGGCGGCCACCTCGTCGACGAGGCCGTTGTCCAGGGCGCGCCGGGGGTTGTACTGGGTGCCCTGGAGGAGCACCTTCAGGAGCGCGTCGGCGATGCCGAGCAGCCGGACCGTGCGGACCACGCCGCCGCCCCCGGGGAGCAGGCCCAGCGTGACCTCGGGGCAGCCGATCCTGGAGCCGGGCGCGTCCAGGGCGACGCGGTGGTGGCAGGCCAGGGCGATCTCGTAACCGCCGCCCAGGGCCGCGCCGTTGATCGCCGCGACGACCGGCTTGCCCAGGGTCTCGATGCGGCGCAGGTTCCGCTTGATGGCGAGGCCGCCGTCGAACAGCTCCTGCGCGGTCCCGGGGGTGACCCGGATCAGGTCGCGCAGGTCGCCGCCGGCGAAGAAGGTCTTCTTGGCGGAGGTGACGATGACGCCGCGGATGTCCTCCCGTTCCGCCTCCAGGCGGTCGGTGACCGCGGCCAGGGAGTCGCGGAACGCCTGGTTCATGGTGTTCGCGGACTGGCCGGGGTCGTCGAGGACGAGGGTGACGACACCGGTGTCGTCCTGCTCCCAGCGGATGGTGGTGCTCTCGGTCATGACAGTCGTCTTTCCTTGAGGTCTCGTGGTTCCGCGGGGAGTTCAGACGCGCTCGACGACGGTGGCGATGCCCATGCCGCCGCCGACGCACAGCGTGGCGAGGCCGTACCGCTTGTCCTGGCGCTCCAGTTCGTCCACGAGGGTGCCGAGGATCATCGCGCCGGTCGCGCCGAGCGGATGGCCGAGCGCGATGGCGCCGCCGTTGACGTTGACCTTGTCCAGGGACAGGCCCATGTCCTTGACGAAGCGCAGCACGACCGCGGCGAACGCCTCGTTGATCTCGACCAGGTCGATGTCGTCGATGGTGAGGCCGGCCTTGGCGAGCGCCTTGCGGGTGGCCGGGGCGGGGCCGGTGAGCATGATGGTCGGCTCCGAGCCGGAGACGGCGGCGGAGACGATCCGCGCGCGCGGGGTGAGGCCGTACCGCGCACCGACCTCCCCGGAGCCGATCGCGACCAGCGAGGCGCCGTCCACGATGCCGGAGGAGTTGCCCGCGTGGTGGACGTGGTCGATCTTCTCCACCCAGTGGTACTTCTGCAACGCGACCGCGTCGAAGCCGCCCAGCTCGCCGATGTCGGCGAACGACGGCTTGAGCCCCGCCAGGGAGTCGGCGGTGGTGCCCGGGCGCGGGTGCTCGTCGTGGTCGAGGACGACCAGGCCGCTGCGGTCACTGACCGGGACCACCGAGCGCTCGAAGCGGCCCTCCTTCCAGGCGGTGGCGGCGCGCTCCTGGGACAGCGCCGCGTACTCGTCGACGTCCCGGCGGGAGAAGCCCTCGATGGTGGCGATGAGGTCGGCGCCGATGCCCTGCGGCACGAAGTCGACGGCGAGGTTGGTCATCGGGTCGTTGAACCAGGCGCCGCCGTCGGAGGCCATCGGCACCCGCGACATCGACTCCACGCCGCCGGCCAGGACGAGGTCCTCGAAGCCGGAACGGACCTTGGCGGCGGCCATGTTCACCGCCTCCAGGCCGGAGGCGCAGAAGCGGTTCTCCTGGACGCCCGCCACGGTGTCCGGCAGCCCGGCGGCGATCGCCGCGATCCGTGCGATGTCGGAGCCCTGGTCACCCACGGGGCCGACGACGCCGAGCACGATGTCGTCGATCGCGGCCGGGTCCAGGCCCGGGAAGCGGTCGCGGAGCTCGTGGATGAGGCCCACGACCAGGTCGATGGGCTTGGTGCCGTGCAGGGCGCCGTTCGCCTTGCCGCGGCCGCGCGGGGTGCGGATCGCGTCGTACACGTACGCTTCGGTGCTCACAGGTGTGCCTTTCGCGGGAGGTGGGCCGGCCGGGGGCGGGGTCAGTCGCCGTCCCGGACGGGATCGTCGTGGTGGGCGAGCGCGGGTATGCCCCAGTCCCGGGCCACGGCGGCCGTGTCGGCGCCGGGCCGGGCGGGGCCGGTGCGTACGGCCGTCGGGGTGGCGAGGAAGCGGGGCGCGGGCGCGGGCTGGGTGATGCCGCCGTGCTCGGTGAAGGTGCCCCGGGCGGCGAGGTGCGGGTGGTGCGGGGCCTCGCGCAGGGACAGCACGGGCGCCACGCACGCGTCGGTGCCCTCGAAGCGGGCCGTCCACTCGTCCCGGGTACGTGACTTGAAGCGGGCGGCGATCTTCTCGCGCAGCTCGCCCCAGCGGGTCCGGTCCTTGCGGGCCGGGGCCAGTTCCTCGAGGCCGAGCAGGCGCAGGAACTCCTCGTAGAACTGCTGCTCGAGGGCGCCGACCGCCATGTACCCGCCGTCGGCGGTCTCGTAGGTGCCGTAGTACGGGCAGCCGCCGTCCAGCAGGTTGGCGCGGCGCCGGTCCTGCCAGCCGCCGGCCGCCAGCATGCCGTGGATCATCGCCGAGAGGTGGGCGGTGCCGTCGACGATGGCGGCGTCGACGACCTGGCCGGTGCCGGTGACACGCGCGTGGTGGAGTGCGGCGAGGACGCCGACCACGAGGTAGAGCGAGCCGCCCGCGTAGTCGCCGAGGAGGTTGGCGGGGACGGCGGGGGGTCCGTCCGGGTCGCCGATCATGCCGAGGACGCCGGTCGGCGCGAGGTAGGCGATGTCGTGGCCCGCCCGGTCGGCGAGGGGGCCCTGCTGGCCCCAGCCGGTCATCCGGCCGTAGACCAGCGCGGGGTTGCGGGCGTGGCAGGCGCCGGGGCCGACGCCGAGGCGCTCGGCGACGCCGGGGCGGTAGCCCTCGATGAGGATGTCGGCCCGTTCGGCCAGGTCGAGGACGCGGGCGGGGCCGGCGCCGGACTTCAGGTCGAGCAGCACGGAGCGCTTGTTGCGGTTGGTCACGTCGTACGCCGGGGCGATGCCGAGCCGGGCGCCGCCCGGCCGGTCCACCCGGACGACGTCGGCGCCCAGGTCGGCCAGGAGCATGGCCGCGAACGGGCCGGGGCCGATGCCGGCCAGTTCGACCACGCGCACGCCCGTGAGCGGGCCGTGGCCCGGCGTCGCTGCCGTGGTCATGCCGCACCCCCGGTCCATGTGACACAACTGCTGTAACACTGCCGATGTTAAGAACACGTTCCACTGGGCACAAGGCCCGGACGAGCAAGCGCTTGGCCACGGTACCCGGCGGGCCCGGTGCACGGCACGGCCGGCGCAACCCGGCGCACGGGCCTGCCCGTCGGGGTCCGCACTCCTCACGCTAGCCTCAGCCACCGACAACGGCGCGGAGTGCACGACCGAAGGGTGTCATGAGCAGGCTGAACAGGACGGACCGTCCCTACGACATCGTGCTCTTCGGGGCCACCGGCTTCGTCGGCACGCTCACCACCGAGTACCTCGCCGCAAACGCCCCCGAGGGCCTGCGCTGGGCGGTGGCCGGCCGCAGCGAGCGCGGGCTGGCCGAGCTGCGGGAACGGCTGCCGGGCGGCGCGGACGCGGGTGTCCTGCGGGCCGACGCGGCCGATCCGGACGCGTTGCGCCGACTGGCCGGACAGGCGCGCGTGGTGGCCTCGGCCGTGGGCCCGTACATCCGGTACGGCGAGCCGCTGGTCGCCGCCTGCGCGGACACGGGGACCGACTATCTGGACCTGACGGGCGAGCCGGAGTTCGTGGACCTGATGTACGTCCGCCACGACTCCCGCGCGCGGGAGACCGGTGCCCGGCTGGTGCACGCCTGCGGTTTCGACTCCGTGCCGCACGACCTGGGCGTCCACTTCACCGTGGGCCGGCTGCCTCAGGGGGTGCCGCTGACCGTGGACGGCTACGTGAGCCTCGACGCGGCCTTCTCCGGCGGCACCCTCGCCTCGGCGCTGGACCAGGTGGCGCGCGGGCGGCAGATGCTGGCCGCGGCCCGGGAACGCGGCCGGCACGAGCCGCGGCTGATCGAGCGCCGGGCCACCGCGCCCGCCGGAGTGCCGCGGTTCGCCAGGGAGGTCGGCGCCTGGGCACTGCCGCTGCCGACCATCGACCCGCAGATCGTGCTCCGGTCGGCGCGGGCCCTCGACCGGTACGGACCCGACTTCCGCTACCGGCACTACGCGGCGGTCAGGCACCTGCCCGTCGCCCTGGGCGGGGTGGCCGCCGTGGGCGCGGTCGCCGCGGCCGCCCAGCTCCCGCCCGCCCGGCGCTGGCTGTCCGGCAGGCTCAGGCCCGGGGACGGGCCGAGCGCCGAGAAGCGGGCGAAGAGCCGGTTCTCGGTCCGGTTCGTCGGCGAGGGCGGTGGCCGGCGCGTGTTCACGGAGGTCGCGGGCGGCGACCCGGGCTACGACGAGACCGCCAAGATGTTCGCCGAAGCGGCCCTGTCGCTCGCCTTCGACGACCTGCCGCCCACGGCCGGCCAGGTCACGACCGCGGCGGCAATGGGCGACGCGCTGACGGAGCGGCTGCGCCGGGCGGGGATCACCTTCCGGGTGGCGGCGTCCTTCTGAGGCCCCTCGCCCGGCCCCCGGGCGAGCCGGTCAGGCCGACCACGCGAACACGGTGTACAGGATGCCGCCTATCCAGCCGACCCCCGCCGGCACGGCGAGGACGAGAGCGGCCATGACGGCGCGCTCGACGGGCCGGTCGGGGTTGGCCAGGGGCTTCGGGGAGCGGTGTGTCGTCATGCGGCACAGCCTGCCTCCGGGTCCCCGGGCGCCACATCCGTACGCGTACTCAGACGGCGTGCCCGGGTCCTGAGTACCTGCGGGCCGGTTCCCGGAGCGTCGAGGGGTCCTGAGCCGTCCCCCGGCCGGCCCCCTCGGTCGTCTCCCGCAGCGCGCGCCGGCACAGCGCGTCCGCCCGGCGGGTGGTCTCGGGGACCCGGTGGGCCGGGGTCAGCGCCAGCGTGTGCGCGCACGCCTCGGCCAGACCCACCCGATGGCCGACGGAGACGAACACCGGCTTGACGGCGTCCCGGGTGCGCAGGGCACGGCCGACCTCCTCGGTCCCCGACAGGAGCGGGGAGCCGCTGCCGCGCGCGGCGGCCGGGTCGGCGTAGGAGAAGGTGAAGGGGTTCTTGGCGACACCGATGGCGGGCAGGCCGGTGAGGACGCCCAGATGGCTCGCGAGGCCGAAACGGCGTGGGTGGGCGAGGCCGTAGCCGTCGCAGACGACCAGGCCGGGCGGGCAGGGCAGCGCGTCGAGGGCGGCCAGGACGGCGGGAAGCTCCCGGAAGGCGAGCAGGCCGGGCACGTACGGGAAGGGGACGCGGCCCACGGCCGTCGCCTCGGCGACCACCTCCAGGGTGGCCCCGTCGAGGACGACCGCCGCCGCCGCGACGACGTCGCGTTCGTCGTCGTAGGCCACGTCCACGCCCGCCACGTGGCCGGAGCCGGGGAGCGGCCCGGATTCGTCGAGCACCACCCGGGCGCGCAACTCCTCCTGCACGGCGCGGGCCTGCTCCTCGGTGGCGGGCCAGCCCGCGGGGATCGGTACGGTCGTCATAATGCGCACGAGCCTACGGCTCCGCCCGCGACGGGTGCCGCGCCAGGGGTGCGCCGCCCGACCATGCGGCGTGGCCGGAGGAGCAGTGCGGGAAGGTCCTCTTCCTGGCCTCGGGGCGCAGGGACCCCCGCGACGGCGGGGTGATCCCGGCCGTCGCGGAGGACCGCGCCCGCATCGGGGAGGCCGTCGCGGGCGATCCGTTCGCCGTCGCCGGTGTGTGCGCGTACCGCGTCACCGAGTTCATCGCCACGAAGCCGGCTTCCGGAGCCGGCACGCCACCGGCAGACACCCGCTTGAGCGTCGCGGCTCATCCCTTCCTGGCGTCCAGCGCGCGCCGGAGCTCGTCCTTGTTCATGTGCGAACGGCCCTCGATGCCGCGCTGCCTGGCCTCGTTGTACAGCTGGTCGCGGGTCGGGCCCTGGGAGCCGACCCGGTTGCCCGACCGCTGTCCGCCGCGCTCGCCGGACGACTTGTCCCGCGTCGAGCTGCGGCTGGCGGTCTTGGACTCGCCGGAGCGGGCGCGCTCCTTGTTCACCGTGCGCGCGGCGATCTCCTCGGCGCGTCCCTCGCTCTCGCCCCGGTCCTGCGCGCTCTTCTTGATGTGCTCGTACTGACGCTCACGCTTGGGGCTGGAACCGGCTGGCATGATCGCTCCCTTCTTCGTGCTGGGCGCCTTTGCGGCAGCGGGACGAGTACCCGGGTCGCGCAGACTTAGCTCACCGCTGCGGCCGGACCGCCCTCTCCGGCTCGCCCGCCGCCCGGCAGCTCAGGCCGGGGGCGCACCCGACGGTGTCGTACGAACCGGTTCCGGCCGCCTTCCGGGTGCGTCCGCCGTCCCGGTGACCGCGGCCGCCCGGCGGGCCGGCCGGCCGGCGGATCGTTCGCCCGGTGCTCCGGCGGGCGGGCCCGGGCACGTACGACGGTCAGCACGGCCGGCGCCACTCCGCACGCCCCGCCCCGCCTCCCGCGCGTACGTCCCGGTGCTCTCGCGGTCCCCGAGCGCCTCGTCGCCGGCGAAGCCGGCCCGCTCCCCCGGCCCCGTGTGGACGGCCTCCGCTCGGCGCGGGGGCATGAACGCGGTGACAGAGGTCACTAGCGGTACGTGTGCACGGAGTGGCCCATTCCGTCGTCTCCTCCAGTGCCCGGTCTCACCGTCCGGAAGTCCGTCCAGCCGTCACGAGGGAGCAAGGCGTTGTCCACCGTCATAGAGCAGTCCGTAGAGGCCCGCCTCGTCGCCGCCGCACCGCGTATGCCGAGCATTCCCGCCACACTGCGCTACGACCGGCGCGACCCGTTCGCGGTCCGCATGACCTTCCCCGCCCCGGCCACCCTGGAGGGCGTCGAGGTCTGCTGGACCTTCGCCCGCGAGCTGCTGACGGCCGGTCTGCGGTCCCCCGAGGGCCACGGCGACGTGCGGGTGCGGCCGTACGGGTACGACCGCACCGTGCTGGAGTTCCACGCCCCCGAGGGCACCGCCGTCGTGCACGTGCGCACCGGCGAGATCCGCCGGTTCCTCCAGGCCACGGACGACCTGGTGCCCTGCGGTCTGGAGCACCTCCAGCTCGACCTCGACCACGACCTGGCGGAGCTGATGCGCGACGCCTGCTAGCAGTCCGGTGCGAGCAGCGCGTCGAGCTCGCCGTAGCCGAGTCCCCCGGCCGGCGCCCCGCAGGTGTCCGCGTCCAGCAGCTCCCTCGCCGCACGTCGGCCCACCGCGTACGCCGCCTGGGCCACACCCGACCCGGCGCTCACCCGCGCGACGCCGAGCGCGGCCGGCTCGGCGACCGCAGGCGCGCCCGGACCCACCAGCACATCGAGCGGCCCGTCCACTGCGTCGAGGAGCGCCTCGACCGTCTCCGGTTCGACGGCCCCGGGGACGAAGACACCGCCGGCGCCCGCCGCGCGGAACGCGGCGGCCCGCTCCAGGGTGGCGGGCCGCGTGCCCGTCGCCGCGCAGGAAGGTGTCGATGCGGGCGTCGACGACCAGACGAACAACGGCACCCCCTCCGCGTCCGCGGCCTCCCGCAAGGGGGCGCGCCCTGGTTCGTACCGCGCGTCCTCGAGGCTGACGCCGACCGGGACCCGTACGGCCGCGGCCACCCGGGCGAGGGCCTCCGGCGCCAGATCGCGGCGCAGCCGGCCGCCGTCGACGGCCCCCAGGGCCCAGGCGGGCCCGGTGCCGGCGGCGTCCCAGGCGCCCGGCAGGACGAGCGGCCGTCCCGGGACACGCAGGGAACGGAAGGCCAGGGCGCGGTCGCACCGTGAGGTCCGGTGCGTCACGGGCGTCGCTCAACAGCCGCGGCGGGCTGCGGACCGGCAGGAATCCGACACGAAGGCGACCGCTCGCAATTGCGTTGACGGCACCCCCCTGTGCTCCTACGGTGGACAACGCTTCTGTTGCCGTCGATCGGAGAAGGACGTTGCTCGTCTGAGGTCCTGAGACACCGCGCCCCACGCGAAGTGGGTGTGCGCGCGTGCGACCTCGGCGTCCGAGCCGTCCTCCGGCACAGGGCTGAGCCCATCCCCCGGCCACACGGTTGCCGCCCCGCGGTGTCTCGACACGCGTGTGCCCTGACCGCATCAAGCAACCGCGAGGCCCGTATGTCTCCTTCCCTCACCTGTACCTCCCTGTCCTTCGCCTGGCCCGACGGCACCCCCGTCTTCGAGAGCCTCGACGCCGCCTTCGGCCCCGGCCGTACGGGGCTCGTCGGCGTCAACGGGTCCGGGAAGACCACGCTGTTGAAGCTCATCGCCGGTGAACTCACCCCCACGGACGGCGCCGTCCGGGTGGCCGGCGAGGTCGGCTACCTGCCGCAGAACGTCACCCTGGACACCGCGCTCCGCGTCGACGAGGCGCTCGGCATCGCCGCGAAACGGGCCGCGCTGCACGCCATCGAGGCGGGCGACACGGCCGAGGAGCACTTCGAGACCCTCGGCGACGACTGGGACGTCGAGGAGCGCACCCTGGCGACCCTCGGCGAACTCGGCCTCGGCCACCTCGGCCTGGACCGCGGCGTCGGCGAGGTCTCCGGCGGTGAGTCGGTGCTGCTGCGCCTGGCGGCGCTGCTGCTCGGCCGCCCGGAGGTGCTGCTGCTCGACGAGCCCACCAACAACCTCGACCTGTACGCCCGCCGACGGCTGTACGCGGCCGTCGCGTCCTGGCCGGGGGTCCTGCTCGTGGTCAGCCACGACCGTGAACTCCTCGACCTGGTCGACCAGGTCGCCGATCTGCGCGCCGGGGAGATCACCTGGTACGGCGGGAACTTCTCGGCGTACGAGGACGCCCTCGCCGTCGAGCAGGAGGCCGCCGAACGCATGGTGCGCGCCGCCGAGGCGGACTGGCGCAAGCAGAAGCGGGAACTGGCCGACGCCCAGGTGAAGCTGGCCCGCCGCAAGCGGTACGGGCAGAAGATGTGGGACAGCAAACGCGAACCGAAGATCGTCATGGGGGCGCGCAAGCGCGCGGCGCAGGAGTCCGCGGGCAAGCACCGGATCCTGCACGAGGAGAGGCTCGCCGAGGCCAGGGAACGGCTGGACGAGGCGGTGGACGCCGTACGGGACGACGACGAGATCCGGGTCGACCTGCCCCACACGGCCGTGCCGCCCGGCCGCGACGTCCTCACCCTGCGGGACGTGGAGCCGGCGTACGGGGGGCGCCTCGCGGGCGGCTTCGAGCTGCGCGGCCCCGAGCGGGTGGCCCTCGTCGGGCGCAACGGCGCGGGCAAGACGACGCTGCTGCGCACCATCGCCGGTGAGCTGGAACCGGTGACGGGCCAGGCGCGGGCGCACGTCCCCTTGCGTTTCCTGCCGCAGCGGCTGGACGTCCTGGACGGTGACCTGTCCGTCGCGCAGAACGTGGCCCGGTTCGCGCCGGGCGCCACCGACAACCGGATCCGGGCCCGCCTGGCCCGCTTCCTGTTCCGGGGCGCCCGCGCCGACCAGCGGGCGGCCACGCTCTCCGGCGGCGAACGCTTCCGGGCGGCCCTGGCGGCGCTGATGCTCGCCGAGCCCGCGCCGCAGCTGCTCCTGCTCGACGAGCCGACGAACAACCTCGACATGGCGAGCGTGCGCCAGCTGACGACGGCCCTGGAGTCGTACCAGGGGGCGCTGCTCGTCGCCAGTCACGACCTGCCGTTCCTGACGTCGCTCGGCATCACGCGCTGGCTGCTGCTGGAAGGGGGAGAACTGACGGAGACCAGACCCGAGGCGCTCGCGGATCCCGCGTAGCCCGCGCGCGGGGAGCGTCTCAAGAGGGGCACAGCCTGACAACGAGGGTTTTGTCCACGCGGACGCGCGCTGCATGATGGCGGACCGGCGCCGCACAGAACGGGCGCCGGACCGCCCCGCCGATACGGAGACCCCTCGTGCCCAGCAAGAAGGCCCTCGTCCGCCGCCCCAGCCCGCGCCTCGCCGAAGGCCTGGTGACGCACATCGAGCGGGAGCGGGTCGACGTGGACCGGGCCGTCGAGCAGTGGGAGGCCTACGTCGAGGCGCTGCGCGCGCACGGCTGGGAGACGATCGAGGTGGAGCCGGCCGACGACTGCCCGGACTCGGTGTTCGTCGAGGACGCCGTGGTGATGTACCGGAACGTCGCGTTGATCACCCGGCCCGGCGCCGAGTCACGGCGCAACGAGACCGCGGGCGTGGAGGAGGCCGTGGCCCGGCTCGGCTGCTCGGTGAACTGGATATGGGAGCCGGGCACGCTGGACGGCGGCGACGTGCTCAAGGTCGGCGACACCCTCTACGTCGGCCGGAGCGGGCGTACCGACGCGGCCGGGGTCCAGCAGCTGCGGGCCGCCTTCGAGCCGCTCGGCGCGCGGGTGGTCGCCGTACCGGTGAACAAGGTGCTGCATCTGAAGTCGGCGGTCACCGCGCTGCCCGACGGGACGGTGCTCGGTCACATCCCCCACGTGGACCGTCCTTCGCTGTTCCCGCGCTTCCTGTCGGTGCCCGAGGAGGCCGGCGCCCATGTCGTGCTGCTCGGCGGCCACAAGCTGCTGATGTCGGCCGCGGCCCCGAAGACGGCCGAGCTGCTCACCGACCTCGGCCACGAGGTGGTCACCGTGGACATCGGCGAGTTCGAGAAGCTCGAGGGCTGTGTGACGTGCCTCTCGGTGCGCCTGCGGGAGCTGTACGCCTGAACGGGTGATCGCTTCCCGCCGCGGCCCCGGGACCTGCGCGTCCCGGGCCTCCAGGGCACACCCCGGTGCGGCCCGGCCACACAGTCTGATCAGCGATCTTTACGGCGCACTTAACCTACGGCTTCGTAACCTACGGATTCGTAGCCTACGATCACGTAGGTTCCGGTACCGCTCACCGGTCCATCCCCGACCGGCCGGTCCTCCCCCCTTCATTGTTCGGCGTCCCCCTGGAGTTTCCATGACGATCACTTCCCCTCACCCCGGCAGCCCGTCCGTGTGGACCGACGCGCGGCTGCTGTACGCGCTGGAGGAAGTGGTCGAGAAGGAACTGAACCGGCATCTGCAGGTCGCCAAGGACTGGATGCCGCACGAGTACGTGCCCTGGAGCGACGCCCGCAACTTCCCCGGTCTCTTCGACGACGGCGAGGCCTGGGACAAGGAGCAGTCCAAGGTCACGGAGATCGGCCGGATCGCCCTCGTGGTGAACCTGCTCACCGAGGACAACCTGCCCAGCTACCACCACGAGATCGCCTCGCTGTTCGGCCGGGACGGTGCCTGGGGCACCTGGGTGCACCGCTGGACCGCGGAGGAGGGCCGGCACGGCATCGTGATGCGCGACTACCTGCTCGCCTCGCGCGCGGTGGACCCGGACAAGCTGGAGCAGTTCCGCATGGCGCACATGAGCGAGGGCTTCGAGTCGGACAACCGGCACTCGATGCTGCACTCGGTCGCCTACGTCGCCTTCCAGGAGCTCGCCACCCGCATCTCGCACCGCAACACCGGCCACCAGTCCGGCGATCCGGTCTGCGACCGCATGCTGGCCCGCATCGCGACCGACGAGAACCTCCACATGGTCTTCTACCGCAACCTGCTCAAGGCCGCCTTCGAGCTCGCCCCCGACCTCACCATGCAGGCGGTGCGGGACGTGGTGGTGGACTTCCGCATGCCCGGCCACGGCATCCCCGGCTTCGAGCGGGCGGCGGCGCAGATGGCCATCGGCGAGGTCTACAACCTGCGCATCCACCACGACGACGTGCTGCAGCCCGTGCTGCGCTTCCTGAAGATCATGGAGATCGACGGGCTCGGCCCCGAGGGCCGCCAGGCGCAGGAGGAGCTGGGGCTGTACATGGGCGGACTGGACGCCGAGGCCCTGAAGTTCGACGAGAAGCTCGCCGCCCGCAAGGCGCGGATGGCGGCGCGGGCCGGCGCCTGACCGGAGGCCGGCGGGGCGCACCGAACGCGTGCGCCCCGACCGAACAGGAGGTCGGATCCCCGGCGCCGTCCGTCCGCCCGCGGATCAGAAGGACGTGCGCCTGAGCGCCAGCCGCTCCTTCTCCGACAGACCGCCCCACACGCCGAAGCGCTCGTCGTTGCTGAGGGCGTACTCCAGGCACTGGGCGCGCATCTCGCACATGCCGCAGATGCGCTTCGCCTCGCGGACCGAACTGCCCGGTTCCGGAAAGAAGAAGTCCGCCCCGGTCTGCGCGCACAGCGCCCGCGCCTGCCAGGCGGTGTCGGCCGGGGTGATCGTTTCGATGTGCATGGCCAGGATCGTTCCGGACGGCGAAAAACGTTCGATCAACGCCGGATCAACGAGCCGGGCCAGGCCCGTACCGCCCCGATCATGCTCCCCGCGCGGGCCTCGGTGCACGGCGGCGCGCGGAACAGCGCGAAGGGGCCTGCGTGAGCGTTGCGGCAGCGGTTGTCCCGGGGCGGTGCCAGACTCGGCAGGGCAGACAACGGGACCCTTCCGAGGAGGGCGGACATGCTCAGCACCCGTTTCGTCGACGGTGCCCCCAACTGGATCGACGTCGGCACCCCCGACATCGACGGCGCCGTCTCCTTCTACGGCTCCCTCTTCGGCTGGCGGTTCCGGTCGGCGGGGCCCGAGGCCGGGGACTACGGCTTCTTCCAGCTGGACGGCAGGACGGTCGCCGGCGGCATGCGGACCCCACCCGAGCAGGGCCCGCCGTCCTGGACCGTGTACTTCCAGAGCTCCGGCGCACAGGCCACCGCCGAGTCCGTCGAGCAGGCGCACGGCAAGGTCCTGTGCCGGCCGTCGGACGTGATGGGGCAGGGGCACATGGCGGTCTTCGCCGACAAGGCGGGCGTACCGTTCGGCGTCTGGCAGCCCGGGCGGACCAGGGGTGTGGACGTGGCCGGCCATCCGGGCTCGCTGTGCTGGGTCGAGCTGTACACGCCGGACGAGGCGGCGGCCGCCGCTTTCTACCACCGGGTGCTGGGCCTGGAGACCTCGGCCGTGCTCTTCCCCGGCGGCACCTACACCTGCCTCAATCCGGCCGGCGCCGGCGAGGACGCCATGTTCGGCGGCATCGTCCCGCTGGCCGGTGCCCCGGCGGGGGCGGAGGGCGGGCCGCACTGGCTGCCGTACTTCGAGGTCGAGGACACCGACGCCGTCGTCGCCAGGGCGCGGGAGCTGGGCGGCACGGTCCGGACGCCGGCCGCCGACGTGGCGGGCGTCGGCCGCACGGCCAGGCTCGCCGACCCGTACGGCGCCCGCTTCGCGATCCTCAGGAGCGGGCCGGCACAGGGCTGAGGCACCGCTTCCGCGACAGCCCGGCGCTGCTCACAGGCGGGGGCGGTTGAGCAACCGGGAGAGCACGATCACACTTTCCGTGCGGGCGATGACCGGGGCCTCACGAATCCTCTGAACGGCCTGCTCCAGATGCGGGATGTCCCGGGCGAGCAGGTGCAGTACCGCGTCCGCCGGCCCCGAGACGGTGCACGCCTCGACGACTTCCGGGACGCCTTCCAGATTCCGTCGCAGTTCGCCGGGGGTGGGGTTGCCCGTGCAGTACACCTCGACGAACGCCTCCGTCCGCCAGCCCAGCGTCTGCGGATCGATGATCGCCGTGAATCCGCGAACGGCCCCCGAGGCCACCAGGCGGTCGAGCCGCCGCTTGGCGGCGGGCGCGGACAGCCCCGCCGCCCGGCCGATCTCGGCATAGGTGCTGCGGCCGTTGCGCACGACACACCGGATGATCTCCTCGTCGACGGCGTCCATGGGTGGCACCTCCCGGTGGGACGGCTCCGACCCGTGCAAGAAATCACCGGAGCACTCTCGAATACGCAAGCAATCGATGCCGCAGCGCAGGATATGCCGATTGATTGCGTCTGCGGGGCGAACATAGCATTCGGCCTCATCAGTCGAGCCCCACCGACGGGAGGCCCACGTGGCCGCAGCGCTCAGTCCCGAGGAATCCGCTGCTCTCGAAGCGGTCGACGAGGACGCCGTCGTCCGCACGCTCGTGGAGTTGCTCGCGATACCGAGCATGACCGGGAGCCCCGCCGAGACCGAGATGCAGCACCGGCTGGCCCAGCGGCTGGGCGGCCTCGGTCTCGACGTCGACCTGTGGCAGGCGGACCTGCCCGCGTTGCGCGCGCACCCGGACTTCCCTGGCACCGAGGCGCCGCGCGACGAGGCATGGGGCCTGGTGGCGACCACACCGGGCGGCGGGGACGGGCCGACCGTGATCCTCCAGGGGCACGTGGACGTCGTTCCCCCCGGCGATCTGCGGCAGTGGGACGGCGACCCCTTCGTCCCCAGGGTCGCCGGGAACGCCGTCCACGGCCGGGGCGCCTGCGACATGAAGGCCGGACTGGTCGCCAACCTCGCCGCCCTGGCCGCGATCCGGGCGAGCGGAGCCAGGCTGCGCGGCCGGGTGGCCGCCCACTTCGTGGCCGGCGAGGAGGACGGCGGACTGGGCGCCTTCGCCACCCTCCAGCGCGGGCACACCGGTGACGCCTGCATCATCACCGAGCCGACCAGCGGCACGCTGGTGACCGCGAACGCCGGCTCACTGACCTTCCGCATCGAAGTGCCGGGCCGGGCCACACACGGGAGCACGCGCGACGCGGGAGTCAGCGCCGTCGACGCGTACCTTCCCGTCCACCGGGCACTGGCCCGGCTGGAGACCCGGCGCAACCGAGCGGTCGACCCGCTGATGGCCGAGTACCGGATCCCGTACGCGCTCTCCGTCGGCACGGTCCACGCGGGCGACTGGGCGAGCAGCGTGCCCGACCGTCTGGTCGCCGAGGGCAGGCTGGGCGTACGGCTCGGCGAGGACCCGGCCGAGGCGGCCGCCGACCTCGAGACCTGCGTGGCCGAGGCCTGCGCGGCCGACCCGTGGCTGCGCGACCACCCGGCGGTCGTGACCTGGCCCGGCGGCCGGTTCGCCAGCGGCCGGCTGCCCGCCGGACATCCGCTGGAAGCCCTGGTCCGCCAGGCGCACGCCGACGCGGTCGGCGGACCGCGGGTGCCGGCGCACGGCGCTCCGTACGGCAGTGATCTGAGACTCTACGCCGCGGCAAACATCCCGACCCTGCAGTTCGGCCCCGGCGACGTGCGGCTCGCCCACAGTCCCCGGGAGCAGGTCCTGCTCCCCGAAGTCGTCGCGGTGGCCCGTACTCTCGTGCTCGCGGTGCTGCGCGCCGTCGGCACCAAGTAGCGCACGCCGGGCGGCGCGGCTCAGGCGGAGGCGCGTCGTACCAGTGTCGTCGGCAGGACCACACAGGAAGGCTCGCCGTCCGCGGCCGGCTTCCCGTGTTCGCGCGGGTTCAGGCCGCGCAGCAGCAGGCGGGCCATCAGCCGGCCCATCCCCTCGATGTCCTGACGGACCGTGGTCAGCGGCGGGTCGGTGTGTTCGGCGACCGGCAGCATGTCGTCGAAACCGATCACCGCGACGTCCTCGGGCACCCGCCGCCCGCGCTCCCGCAGCACCCGCAGGGCACCTGAGGCGGCGAGGTCGTTGGCGGCGAAGACGGCGTCCACGTCGGGGCGGCGGTCGAGGAGGTCCCGCATCGCCCGCTCGCCGCCGGCCGCGGTGAAGTCGCTCTCGACGACGAGTCCGGCGTCGGCGTCGCCCATGACGTCCCGGTAGCCGTCGAGCCGGTCCACCCCCGACGTCTGGTCCAGGGCGCCGGTGATGTGCGCGATCCGCCTGCGGCCGAGACCCGCCAGATGGCGGACGGCCGTCCGGGCGCCGTCCCGGTTGTCGCAATCGACGTACACCGCGCTGCGCGAGCCGTCGTTCCACCCGGGCCGCCCGCCGAACACCGTGGGCACCCCCGCGTCCTGGATCAGCCCGGGCAGCGGGTCGTCGAGGTGCAGCGAGAAGACCAGCGCGCCGTCGACGTGGCCGCCGGCGAGATAGCGGGCCACGCGCGCGTGGTCGTCCCTGCCCTCCGTGAGCAGCAGCACCAGCTGGTTGTCGTGTGTCGTCAGCTCCTTGCTGATGCCGCGCAGCTGCAGCCCGAAGAAGGGGTCGGCGAAGACCCGGGTCTCCGGCTCGGCGATGACGACGGCGACGGCGTCGTGCCGTTTCGTCACCAGGCTGCGCGCCGCCTGGTTGGGGACGTAGCCGAGCTCCTCGACCGCCCGCCGCACCCGCTGGACGAGGGGCTCGCGGACCCCGTCGCCGCCGTTGACGACCCGTGACACGGTGGCCCGTGACACCCCGGCCCGCGCGGCCACCGCCTCCAGCGTGGGACGCGGCGCTGTCTCGGTCACTTCGGGGCTCCTCACCAGGGTGTGCGGTTCAGGATAGCCGGGCCGCGAGCCCCCGGTGAGAGCGCTCTCGTCGCCCGCCGTGGAACGCGGTCGCGCACCCGGTCCCGGTCCCGCCGGACCGGTGGCCGCCCCGGGACGCGCCGGCTAGTGCTGTGGCCGGAAAGGTTTGCCGGGAAGCTCGCGGCGTCCGGTGCGGTGCCTCGCAAGGCGGAGCATCGCCCGCGTACTGGACGTACTCG